>CAMWNQ010000005.1 GCA_947175655.1 uncultured Clostridia bacterium
GGAGTGCGAAGGCCCGTTGCTGCGACTGTGGTCTTCCTTGTTCCACATGTCAAGAAAATCTTGTTTTGAAACTATTGCAAGATCGCCATTTTTGGGAACTTTAGACATTTTGTAATCAAGAACATTAATAATATCATCAAAAAGGTATTGAAATAATAATAAAATTATTTTGGAGGTCATTTATTATGAAAGGTATTAATAAAGCTACTATAATTATAGCTAAAATTTTAGAAGTTGGATATTGGATTGCTACAGTTTGTATGATTATTTTACTTGTTTACTCAACTGCATTTAAAAGCCAGCTTTCAAACGTTGTTTCAGATATGAAAGATTCAGGATTAGAAATCAGTGCATCAGGTTTTGAAATTATGATAGCAGACGAAGACGGAAATATAAATGCAAAAGCTATTACAGTTTTTGCAATTGACGGAATAATGGCATCAGCTCTTATGGCTATGATATTCAGAAATGTTTATCTTATTGTAAAAACAGCAAACGGTAAAACTAATTTTTCTAAGGGTAATTCACCATTTCAAAAAGATATTATAAGAATGATAAGAGAAATAGGAATATTCTGCATTGCAATTTCTGTTATTGGTATAATAGTGCAGACAGTTGCAGGTGTCGTTCTTGGAAGCGATATAGAAGTATCTGTCAGATTAGACCGTATTGTAATTGGCTTAATGATGATTTGCCTTTCAAATTACTTTGCATATGGTTCTGAACTTCAAAAAGACGTTGATGGTCTTTTATAAGGAGGGAAAACAAATATGGGAAAAATCGTTCTCAGACTAGACAGAATGATGGTTGAAAAAAAAATGTCACTGAACGAACTCGCCGAAAAAGTAGGTATTTCAAACGTCAATCTTTCAAAAATAAAAAACAATAAAGTAACAGCAATAAGATTTTCAACGCTTTCTGCTATCTGCGATGCTCTTGACTGTGAAGCAGGAGATGTTCTGGAATATCAGAAAGACGACTGAATATAATCAAACAGGGCGGAAAATATCAATCCGCCCTGTTTTTTATTTTTAAAGTATTGTTTTCTTTTCAAGATATTCAACAAGATTATCAATGCTTACTCTTTCCTGTTCCATTGTATCACGGTCACGGACTGTTACACAATTATCCTTTTCGAGAGTATCAAAATCATAAGTAATACAGAAAGGTGTACCGATTTCATCCTGTCTGCGGTATCTCTTACCTATTGTACCAGTTTCATCAAAATCAACATTGAATTTCTTTGAAAGCATTTTAAATACTTCTTCAGCCTTTGGAGTGAGTTTCTTTACAAGAGGAAGTACAGCAGCTTTGAAAGGTGCAAGAGCCGGATGCAAATGCATAACTGTTCTTGTTTCTTTCTTTTCATTGCCGTTTTTATCAATAGTTGTGAGTTCTTCTTCGTCATAAGCTTCTGTAACTATTGAAAGGAAAAGTCTTTCAACACCAAGTGACGGTTCTATTACATAAGGTACATATTTTTCGTTTGTTTCAGGGTCAAAATATTCAAGGGATTTTCCACTTGTTTTTATATGCTGATTGAGGTCATAATCTGTTCTGTCAGCAACACCCCAAAGTTCACCCCAGCCAAATGGGAAAAGATATTCAAAGTCTGTAGTAGCTTTTGAATAGAAACAGAGTTCTTCTGCTGAATGGTCACGAAGTCTGAGATTTTCTTCTTTAAGTCCAAGATTTAAAAGGAAATTCTTACAGAAACTTCTCCAGTAGTCAAACCATTCGAGGTCTGTACCTGGCTTGCAGAAAAATTCAAGTTCCATCTGTTCAAATTCACGTACACGGAAAATAAAGTTGCCCGGAGTAATTTCATTTCTAAATGATTTTCCGACCTGTGCCACACCGAATGGTATCTTTTTACGGCTTGTACGCTGGATATTTGAAAAGTTTACAAAAATACCCTGTGCAGTTTCTGGACGAAGATAAAGTTCTGATTTTGAATCTTCTGTTACACCCTGAAAAGTTTTGAACATAAGATTGAATTGACGAATATCAGTGAAGTTTGATGCTCCACATTCAGGACAAACTATATTATGTTCTTTAATATAATCTGTCATCTGCTCATTAGTCCAGCCCGCAACGTTTGTGCCATCAAAATCTTCTATAAGGTTATCAGCTCTGTGACGTGTCTTGCATTCCTTACAGTCCATAAGAGGGTCAGAAAATCCGCCGATATGTCCAGAGGCAACCCAAGTCTGAGGATTCATAAGTATTGCACTGTCAAGACCTACGTTGTATTTATTTTCCTGTATGAACTTCTTACGCCACGCTTTTTTGATATTTTCCTTGAGTTCAACTCCAAGAGGGCCATAATCCCATGTATTTGCAAGACCGCCATAAATTTCAGAACCTGCATATACAAAACCTCTTGCTTTGCATAAATCTACAATTTTATCCATTGATTTATCTTTGTTAAGCATCTTTTTTACCTCACCAAAAAAATAGTTATATTTAATTATAATGCTGTTTCAGGCGTTTGTCAATATTAATATTAAAAATGCTTGATTTTTTCATATAATAAATGCTATAATAAAATCAAGAGGTGAAATTTATGCAAGATAAAAAATTTTTATTTCCGGAAAATCCTCTTTTCCGCAGAACTCCTGACATAGAATATGAAGAAGAATATAATGAAGTGAATAAATATTTCTCAGAATCATTACTTATTAATCTTGAAAACCTTGAAAATAATAAAATCAACATTAAATTCAACAAATCTGAAAAACCTTTCTGTCTGATTTACAGAGGATGGATGATTTCACCTGAAAATTATGAAAAACTATATAATATCTTTGCAGAGAAATCATATTTTTTAATAAACACACCTGAACAGTATAAATATTGTCATATGATTTCGGAATGGTATGATGATTTTGCAGATTTTACACCGTTTACTTTATATACTGATAAAATATCAGATAAAAGCATAGACAATATGCTTGAACAGTTCGGCACTAGAAAGGCTATTATAAAGGATTATGTAAAAAGCAGAAAACACGAATGGTATGAAGCCTGTTACATTCCAGATTGTTCTGATAAAAAAAATGCCTTAAAAATTATACATACTTTTATAAAACGTCAGGGAAACAACCTTGCAGGCGGATTAGTTATAAGAGAATACAATAATCTGAAACCAATAGGATTTCATCATAAAAGTGGAATTTGTATTTTTGAAGAATACAGACTATTTTTTCTTTTTGGTCGTCTTATAAATGTAATAAATTATTGGAATAAAACTGATTTAAAATGCAGTCTCAGCAACAGCGAACTTGAATATATATGCAATATAGCTAAAAAAGTAAAAAGCAATTTTTTTACAGTTGATATTGCAAGAAAAACTAATGGAAATTTTATTATTATAGAATTAGGTGATGGTCAAGTATCGGGATTACAGGATTTTTCTGCTGAAGAATTTTACAGAGATTTTTCTAATATTATAAATTTAAATTGATAAGAATATTTTCCACTTCACTTTTTGAAAAAGATAGTGTATAATATAGAAAATAAAGCATCACGGAGGTTTTTTGTTTTATGAATAGATATTCACTTGGTATAGATATAGGTTCAACAACAGTAAAAACTGTAATTATTGATTCAGAAAAAACAATAATACATTCAAACTATCAGCGACATTTCTCAAAAGTAAGGGAAACAGTAATTGAACAGCTTAGAGATATACAAAATAAATTCAGTGATTCTGAATTTACTGTAAGCATAACAGGTTCAGCAGGTCTCGGACTTGCAGGAGGTGCAGAAATTTCTTTTGTACAGGAAGTACATTCCGCATTTATCGCTGTAAAGGAAAGACAGCCTGATGTTGATGCTGTTATAGAACTCGGTGGTGAAGACGCAAAAATCATATTTCTTACCGGCGGAGTAGAACAGAGAATGAATGGTTCCTGTGCCGGAGGTACGGGGGCATTTATTGACCAGATGGCTACACTCTTAGGCATACAGTCTGATGAAATGGACAGAATGGCTTTAAAAGCAGAAAAAGTATATCCAATTGCCTCCAGATGTGGAGTATTTGCAAAATCAGATATTCAGCCTCTTTTAAATCAGGGAGCAAAAAGAGAAGATATTTCGGCAAGTATCTTTCAGGCTGTTGTTGACCAGACAGTTTCAGGACTTGCACAGGGCAGAACTATAGAGGGAAAAGTATTGTTTCTCGGAGGTCCTTTGTCATTCTTAAAAGGACTCAGAAAAGCATTTGTAAATACTCTTCACCTTGATGAAGAAAATGCAATATTTCCTGAGGAAGCCCCTGTATTTGTAGCATATGGCTGTGCAGTGTTTGCGTCTTCATCAGAAGATTATTATACTGTTGACAGACTTATTGAAAAAATAATGAATGCAAATATAAACGACAATATAGTAACAGGTGAACCGCTTTTCAGAAGTCAAGATGAATATGACAGATTTATTTCCCGTCATAAAAAATACGATTTGAAATATGCAGATTTGCATACATATAAAGGCAATGCATATCTTGGAATAGATGCTGGTTCAACAACTACAAAACTTGTGCTTATTACTGAAAATGGTGAACTGCTTTATAGTTATTATTCGTCAAGTATGGGTCAGCCACTTGATAATATCTCCGGACAGCTTAAAAAAATTTACCATGAAATGAATCCAGAAATTACAATAAAAGGTTCAGCAGTAACTGGATACGGTGAAGACCTTATAAAAGCTGGTCTTTCTATAGATTTTGGTATAGTTGAAACAGTTGCACATTTCAAGTCAGCATCTTATTTCTGTCCTGATGTTGATTTTATAATAGACATTGGCGGTCAGGATATCAAATGCTTTAAAATCAAGAACGGTGCTATTGACAGTATAATGTTAAATGAAGCGTGTTCATCAGGTTGCGGTTCATTCATACAGACTTTTGCTATGGCTATGGGATATGACATCTCTGAATTTGCACAACTCGGACTTTATGCAAAAAAACCTGTTGATTTGGGTTCACGCTGTACTGTATTTATGAACAGCAGTGTAAAACAGGCTCAGAAAGATGGGGCATCTGTTGAAGATATTTCAGCGGGTCTTTCATCATCTATTATAAAAAATGCGATATATAAAGTAATAAGAGCAAATTCCCCTGATGAACTTGGCAAAAATATAGTTGTTCAGGGAGGTACTTTCCTTAATGATGCTGTTTTGCGTGCATTTGAAAAGGAAATAGGCAGAAATGTAGTAAGACCTTCAATCTCCGGACTTATGGGAGCTTTTGGATGTGCTTTATATGCAAAAGAGGCAGAAAAAGAAAAATCATCTGTTATTAATGCCAAACAACTGGAAAACTTCAAATATACATCAAAATCCGTTCACTGTGGTGGCTGTACGGCAAACTGTTCACTTAATGTAATATCATTTGATGGCGGAGGAAAATTCATATCCGGAAACAAATGTGAAAAAGGAAGTGGAAAAATAAAAACCAACAATATTCCTAATATTTATGACTATAAATATACAAGCATCATAAATTACAATCAGAATCAGCCGGAAAAACCAATTGCAAAAGTAGGACTTCCGCTTGCACTCAGTTTTTATGAACAAATTCCGTTCTGGCATACTTTCTTTACAACTCTCGGATTTGAAACAGTAATATCAGATGAAAGTTCACGTCATACATATTATGCAGGTCAGCATACAATACCTTCTGATACAGTATGCTATCCGGCAAAGCTCGTTCATGGTCATATCGAAAATCTTCTTGATAAAGGCGTTGATTTTATTTTTTATCCCTGTATGAGTTATAATATAAATGAAGGTCACAGTGATAACAATTTCAATTGTCCTGTAGTTGCATATTACCCTGAACTTCTTATAGCAAATAATCCAAGACTTAACAAAAAGAATTTCAAATATCCATATATGGACTTGAATATAAGAAAAAATGTAA
Source organism: uncultured Clostridia bacterium (assembly GCA_947175655.1). Classification (GTDB taxonomy): domain Bacteria; phylum Bacillota; class Clostridia; order Oscillospirales; family Ruminococcaceae; genus Ruminococcus. The sequence goes on from CAMWNQ010000005.1 coordinate 5,924, forward strand.
TAAAAGTAATGACTGAACTGCTTAAAGATTATAATGTAAGTGAAAATATTCCGATTGCTTCTGACAAGGCATTCAGAGCAATGATGAATTTCAGAAAAGATATGAAGAAAAAGGCTGTTGAAGCAATAAATACTGCAAGAAAAGAAAAGAGAAATATTATAGTGCTTGCCGGAAGACCCTATCACATTGACAAGGAAATAAATCACGGAATACATAGGCTTATAACAAGTCTCGGAATGGCAGTTGTCACTGAAGATACAGTTGCATATCTTGCAGAAACTCCAGAACTCAACGTGCTGAATCAGTGGACTTATCATTCAAGACTTTATCGTGCCGCTGAATATGTAACTACTCAAAGCGATATGCAGATGATACAGCTTGTATCATTCGGCTGTGGAATAGATGCTGTTACTACCGATGAAGTACGTTCAATACTTGAATCAAAAGGAAAACTTTATACTCAGCTTAAAATAGATGAAATAAATAACCTTGGGGCTGCCAAGATACGTTTAAGAAGTCTTGAAGCAGCTATGAAAAATAAAAAATAGGTGGTGCGGAAAATGTCAGAATATGCAAAATTTACAGATGATATGGTTAAAACCCATAAAATACTTGTACCCAATATGCTTCCGATACACTTCAAGCTTATTATAAGTATTCTTGAAGCATCAGGATATAAAATGGAACTTCTACAGAATGAATCACGTTCAGTAGTGGACGAAGGTCTGAAAAATGTTCATAATGATGCCTGCTATCCGGCACTTCTCGTTGTTGGTCAGTTTATGGATGCTCTCAAAAGCGGAAAATATGACCCAAATAAAACAGCTCTCATAATGTCACAGACGGGAGGAGGTTGCAGAGCTTCAAATTATATACATTTAATCCGAAAATGTATGCAAAAAAATTATCCTCAGATACCTGTTATATCTTTAAATTTCAGCGGTCTTGAAAAAGACAGTGCCTTTAAAGTATCAGCACCGATGTTTTTAAAAATGCTCTATGCCGTACTTTATGGTGATTTGCTTATGATATGTTACAACAAATGCCGTGCATATGAACTCGTAAAAGGTTCAGCATTCAAATTGCTTAAAAAATGGCAAACAATTCTCGGAAATATTTTCAGGACAGGAAGCAACAGATATCTTAATACAAAGAAAATGTACAATACTATTCTAAGCGACTTTGATAAAATAGAACTCAGTAATGCAAAGAAAATAAAAGTTGGAATAGTGGGAGAAATTTATGTCAAATACTCACCGCTTGCAAATAATCATCTTGAAGACTTCCTTATATCTGAAAACTGTGAACCTGTTGTGCCTTCACTTCTTGAATTTGTAATGTACTGTGCAGTCGGAAATATGACAGATGGTTTATTATATAACAATGTAACAAAATCATCAGTTATAAACGGCATAGGATACAAGCTTATATATGGAAAACAAAAAGAACTTATAAATGTAATGAAAAATTACAACAAGTTCGACCCCCCTCACGATTTTGAACATTTAAGACATCTTGCTGACAAATATATAAATCAGGGTGTAGTTATGGGTGAAGGTTGGCTTATTCCGGCTGAAATGGCATCACTTGTGGAATCCGGAGTAGAAAATGTAATATCTGCACAGCCTTTCGGTTGTCTGCCTAATCATATAGTAGCAAAAGGTATGGCAAGAACTATCAAGACAGCATACCCAAATGCCAATATTGTTGCTATTGACTATGACCCCGGAGCAACAAGAGTAAATCAGGAAAATCGTATAAAACTTATGCTCGCAAATGCAGGTGGTATCTGATATGGCTGTTATTGACAGAAACGGAAACTTTTTATCTTCAGAAAATAAAAGCAGGATTTTTTCTCAGGAAAATATCCTGAAATTTCTTTATAATACTATAGAAGGAAGAATTCTTCTTAAAGTTCTCACTCTTCCGCTTTTTTCGGAAGGAGTGGGAATGTTTATGGATTCACGATTTTCAAAATTTCTGATAAAACCTTTTGTAAAGAGAAATAATATATCGCTTTCGGATTATTATACAGATGATATAAAAACATACAATGATTTTTTTACAAGAAAAATAAAACCTGAAATGCGTAAAATTGACAAGGAATCCCGTTCACTTATAAGTCCATGTGATGCAAAGCTTTCAGTTTATAATATAGATAGTAACAGTACTTTTGAAATAAAAGGTTCTGAATACAGTATCTATGATATGATTGAGAATAAAAAACTTGCCAAAAAATATAACAATGGGCTTTGTCTTATATTCAGGCTTGAAGTTACAGATTATCACAGATACTGCTATTTTGACAGCGGATATAAAAGCAGTAATATGCATATAAAAGGTGAACTTCATACAGTAAATCCTATAGCATTCAGGAAATACAATGTATACAAAAGAAATTCAAGAGAATATACATTACTGCATACTAGAAATTTCGGCGATGCAGTACAGATTGAAGTCGGTGCAATGATGGTAGGAAAAATAAAAAACCATCACGGCAAATGCTACTTTACAAGAGGTCAAGAAAAAGGAATGTTCCTGTTCGGAGGTTCAACAATTGTTGTTCTTCTGGAAAAGGATAAAGCATCAATTGATGATGATATTATAAAAAATACTTTGAATGGTTTTGAAACGGCTGTAAAATACGGCGAAAAAATAGGAACATCAACTAAAAAATATGATTAAGAATTATAAAATGTACAAGACATTACGGTTTATTCTGGATTTGATATATCCTTCACGTTGTCCGGCATGCGGTGACTTTATAGGATATATGGACGGCTTCTGTAAAGAATGTGAAAGCAAAATAAACATGTATGAAAAAGATTATAAAATAAAGTACAGTGATTTAAGTGTATCCGTATGTTTTTATGATGAAAATATATCCACAGCAGTTTATACGCTAAAAGATAAAGGAGGCAATGCTCCCTATGCATTCGGTTTAGGAATATCAAAACTTATTGAAAGCTATAAAATAAGTAAAGTAACAGATTTTATAATAGCTGTACCTATGTATAAAAAGGATAAACTTAAAAGAGGTTTCAACCAGACTGAATTAATGGTAAAAGAAGTTTCAAAGATTACTGGCATTCCATATAATTTCGATGCAATATTTAAAAACAGAGAAACCAGACATCAGAAAACGCTTTCAAGAGAAGAAAGAATAGTAAATCTCAGAAATGCATTTTCAGTAAAAAATCCGGAAGTTATATCCGGAAAATCAATAATTGTAATAGATGATTTATGTACCACTGGAAGTACACTTTCTGAAATATCCAGAATTCTAAAGGAGAATGGTGCAAAAAATGTATTTTGCTGTACATATTGCAGAACTTCTCCCAGATAGTTACGAAAACAGCGTTGACAATAACAGGAAAAGATGCTATAATTAGACAAATACTGTTATACAGTTGTTTAAAGGAGGATTTTTAATGAATAATACTAATAGCTATGAAAGTCCATTTTGTACCCGTTATGCAAGTGAGGAAATGCAATATATTTTCTCTGCTGACAAAAAATTCACAACGTGGAGAAAACTTTGGGTTGCTCTTGCACGTGCGGAAATGAAACTCGGACTTCCTGTTACTGAAGCACAGGTAAATCAGCTTGAAGAACATATTAACGACATTGATTATGATATGGCAGCTGAACGTGAAAAATTCGTACGTCACGATGTTATGGCTCACGTTTATACTTATGGTGTTGTATGTCCTGATGCTGCCGGAATTATACACCTTGGTGCTACTTCCTGCTATGTAGGTGATAATACTGATATAATTATTATGCGTGATGCTCTTAACGTTGTACATAGAAAACTTATAAATGTTATAGCAAATCTCTCAGAATTTGCAATGAAATACAAAGCTATGCCGTGTCTTGCTTATACTCATCTCCAACCTGCACAGCTCACTACTATAGGAAAAAGAGCTACTCTCTGGATGAATGAACTTCTTATGGATTTGAATGACCTTGAATTCAGAATTGAAAACTTAAAACTTCTCGGTTCAAAAGGTACTACAGGAACTCAAGCATCATTTATGGAACTTTTTGAGGGTGATACTGCAAAAATAAAAGAACTCGAAAGAATGATTGCAAACGAAATGGGATTTGACAGTGTTGTTCCTGTATCAGGTCAAACATATTCAAGAAAAATCGATTCTCAGGTTCTCTCCGTACTCAGCGGTATTGCACAGTCTGCAAGCAAATTCTCAAATGATATGAGAATACTCCAGAGCTTCAAGGAAATGGAAGAACCACGTGAATCCAAACAAATTGGCTCTTCTGCTATGGCTTACAAGAGAAATCCTATGCGTTGTGAAAGAATCACATCACTTGCAAGATATGTAATGATTGACAGTCTTAATCCGGCATTTACAGCAGGTACTCAGTGGTTTGAAAGAACTCTTGATGATTCTGCAAACAAGAGAATTTCTGTTGCAGAAGCTTTCCTTGGTGTCGATGCTATTCTCAATATTATGATGAATGTTACTGATGGTCTTGTAGTATATCCTGAAGTTGTAAGACAGCGTGTAATGAATGAACTTCCATTTATGGCTACTGAAAATATTATGATGGATGCTGTAAAGAAAGGCGGAAACCGTCAGGAACTTCACGAAAAAATTCGTGAATACTCTATGACAGCTGGTGAACTTGTAAAAGTTTATGGCAAGGAAAATAATCTTTGTGAGCTTATAATCAATGACCCTATGTTTATGATTACTAAAGAAGAAATGGATGCTATTCTTAAGCCTGAATCATTTACCGGCAGAAGTGAACAGCAGGTAGAAGAATTCGTTGCTGAATATATACAGCCAATACTTGAAGCAAACAAAGATATTCTTGGCGAAAACTTTGAAATGAAAAACTGATTTCAGTCCTTTGATATAGTACAACCGGAATAATAATGTTCAATTATTTCCCTCCACGTTTTTCCCTCCTGAGCCATTGCGTTTGCACCATACTGACTCATTCCAACGCCATGACCATATCCCTTTGTAGTAAATATTATTTTGTTATCACTGCATTTTACCTCAAACGAGGCTGAACGTAAAAGAAGTAAAGAACGCAGTTCATTTCCGGTGATTTCAATGTCACCTACCCTTACATTAAGTACTGTTCCGGCATCTGATATATCTTTTATTTCAAACCATTGATTATAATCATCATCAAGCTGAATTTCGGGATATTCCGAAATCAGCTTGTTTTTTACTACATCGATTTCATATTCAGTCTCTTCAAGATACTTCGGAGCAAAAATATCCTGAGGACTTTCCACAGACTGAAGGTATTCCAAATCACTTCCCCATACATTGCTGGCACTTTCAGTTTTTCCGCAGGACATTGAATGAAAAGCTGCTACTATAGGTTCATCATTATAATATATAGTATAATCCCATACTTCTGAAACTGCATCTGAAATTTTCTGATAATACAAATCAAAATTTTCCTTGTAAAACTGTTTTGCTTGATTAACAGTAAAATATCCTTGAAACTTGCTTGTATCATTTGAAAAATCTGCACCACACAACTCAGGGTCAGGATTTTCAGACTCACGAAGACATTGTCTTTCAGCATATGTATGTGCTGTAACAGCCTGTGCTTTCAATGCTTCTTCTTCAAATGTTGCAGGCATTTCTGCACATACTGCACCTATTACATAATCAAGCTTGTTTACTTCTATGACTTCTCCTGTTGATACATCAAGAACCTTATAATGTTCATCAGCTTTATTGTCCTTGTTTTTTTTTGATTCTTTTTTATCTGATTTTATTTCCATTTCTGCAATCAGATTACTGTTTCCAGATACATAGACTGGTACTGCCGGAATTGCTGTTGCAAGCATTGTAAAAGATACTATAAACGATATATATTTTTTCATATTTATTTTTCCTTTCGTTTTTTTTTATTATTTTCAATTATTATCAATAACGTTGACATATATAAAAAAAAGGTGTATAATTATTATTATTAAATTAAGGAGTGGATAATATATGGGAGCATTTATTTCAGGTGCCGATGTTACAAGTTTATGCGATGAACTTAAAAAAAATTCTTCTATTGAACAGGGACTTTATGAAAAATTTCAGGTTAAAAGAGGGCTCAGAAACAGTGATGGTACAGGTGTTGTTGCCGGAATTACCAATATCTGTAATGTTCATGGATATATTATGAATGAAGGTGAAGTTGAACCTATACCAGGTCAGCTTATATACAGAGGATATAATATCAATGACCTTATCACAAATGTCGAAAAAGAAGACAGATATGGATATGAAGAAACTGTATTTCTTCTTCTTTTTGGACATCTTCCGTCAGTAAAGGAACTCGAATCTTTCAATACATATCTCTCATTAAAAAGAGATTTGCCTTCCGGATTCGTTGAAGATATGATCCTTAAAGCACCTTCAAACAATATTATGAATAAGCTTGCACGTTCTGTACTTGCACTCTATTCTTATGACGATGAGAGCGAGGGAAAAGAACTTGACAGTGAAATGCGTACTGCAATAAGCCTTATTGCAAAACTTCCGGTTATTATGACAAATGCATATCAGGTAAAAAAACGCAGTTATGATAATCAAAGTATGATTATGCACCCTATAAACTATGAGGAGAATACAGCTCAGACAATACTTTCTCTTCTTCGTTCAGATAGACAGTATACAAAGGAAGAAGCTCAGCTTCTTGATATACTCCTTATGCTTCAGGCAGAACACGGAGGAGGCAATAACTCTACTTTTACTTGCCGTGTACTTACTTCTTCAGGAACTGACCCATATTCTGCATATGCTGGTGCTATAAGTTCATTAAAGGGACATCGTCACGGCGGTGCAAATATAAAGGTTATAAAGATGCTGGACAACTTCAAGGAAAATATTAAAAACTGGAATGATGAAGGCGAAGTTGCAGACTATATGACAAAGATTATCAAAAAAGAAACTTATGACAAATCAGGTCTTATTTATGGTATGGGTCACGCTGTTTACACTATTTCTGACCCTAGAGCCTGCATTCTTAAGAGAAAAGCATTTGAACTTGCAAAAGGTAAGGAAATTGAAGCAGAATTTAAACTTCTTGATACTGTTGAGAGACTTACTCCTGAAGTTTTCAAAAAAGTAAAGGGAAACAGTAAAGTTATGTGTGCAAATGTTGATATGTATTCTGGTCTTGTTTACAGAATGCTTGGAATACCTGATGATTTATTCACTCCGCTTTTTGCTGTTGCAAGAATTGCCGGCTGGTCTGCTCACCGTATGGAAGAAATACTTACAGGCAACAGAATTATACGTCCTGCATATAAGGCTATTGCAAAAAATAAAGAATATATCCCGATTATTGAAAGATAACCTAATATAAATAATATATATTAAATGAAAAGCGTAAAATTAAAAATATTCAGTATAATTTTTCTGATGATTTCTCTGAATGGCTGTTCATTCGGAACAAGTATAGATAATCTGCTTACTCCACCTAAGCTGAGTGTTGAACAGGAACAGATTTATAAAGCTCTTACAGATACAACAGGTTCATCTATAAACTTGAAATATCCGAAATCTGGAAAATATCTTTCAGCATTTATCATTGAAGATATTGATGATGATGGTGAAAATGAATCAATAGTATTTTATGAAAAAAAAGGTCTGACTGTTGATGAAAACACTCTCAGAATAAACATTCTTGACCATTTCAATGACAGATGGCAGTCTGTATGTGATACATCTGCCGAGGGTTCAGAAATAGAAAAGGTTATAATCTCAAAGCTCGGCGAAAATAACAGAACAAATATAATAATAGGAAGCAGTCTTATAAACAATTCCGAAAAATCAGCATCAATATATACTTATCAGGACGGTATAATTGAAAAAACCTTCTCATCAGTATATTCATTTATGAATGTAACAGATATGGATAAAGATGAAATGAATGAATTTTTAATACTTCACGGTTCATCTTCATCGCCGGCCGTATCATCTGCCTATAAACTTGATACTGAAGGCAAATATCACGAATATAAGACTGAACTAAATGGCAATTTTACAGAGTTTGACAGTCTGGTATACGGAAATATAGGAAATGACAGAACAGGTCTGTATATAGATGCCGTATCGGGTTCAGGACTTATTCAGACTGATATAATATATATGGATTCTTCCGGTCTAAAAAAAGTATTCAAAAATCCGGAAGACAGTATAAAAACAATCCGTTCTTCTGGTCTTAACACTACTGATATTGATAATGACGGAATTTATGAAATTCCGGTACAGACAAAATTTATCGGCTATGACGATATTCCGGAAAGTGAACAGATAAAGATGACTGAATGGTATATATACAACGGTTTTGAACTTGAAAAAAAATATTCCGGATATTATAGCATTTCAGACGGGTATATGTTTATATTTCCTGAACGCTGGATTAATCATGTCACCGTGAGAAGAGATATTATAAATGAAGAACTTGTATTTTTTAAATACAGTGATGATGGTATAAAAGGCGAAGAATTATTAAGAATATATATATCACACGATTCTGCTTCGGAGAATGACCATATATCATCAGATTATCAGCTTATCCATACCAAGGGAGAAACAGCCTGTATGGTATATATACCGGATTCCAAGGACAGCTCCCTTAAACTTGATGCCGGAGAATTGGCATTGTATTTTAAATTTACTGAATAGGAAGTGAATCAGCTTTGAAACGTATTCTTGTTTGTGAAGACGAAGACCCTATAAGAGAATTCGTTGTTATAAATCTAAGACGTGCCGGCTATGAAGTCGTTGATGTAAACTGCGGAGAGTCTGCACTTCAAACCTTTGAAAATGAACAGGGAGATTTCGATATAGTTCTTCTTGATATAATGATGCCTGGTATAGACGGATTTCAGGTCTGCAAAAAGCTCCGTGAAAAGAGTTCAACCCTTGGCATAATAATGCTTACTGCAAGGTCTCAGGAAATGGATAAAGTAAGCGGTCTTATGATTGGTGCAGATGACTATATTACTAAACCATTTTCACCGTCTGAACTCACGGCAAGAGTTGATGCTATTTACAGACGTGTATGTATGAGTTTTATAAAAGACGAAAACAGTCTTTCAATTATAGAATCAGGTCCTTTTATGCTTAATCTTAAAAGCCGTACAGTATCAAAAAATGGTGTTCCGATAGACCTCACACAAGTTGAATATCAGATACTTGAGTATTTTATGAAAAATAAAAATACTGCTCTTGACCGTTCCAGCATACTTAATCATATCTGGGGTGAGAGTTACTATGGTGATGACAAAATAGTTGATGTAAATATAAGAAGAATAAGAATGAAAATTGAAGAAGAGCCTTCAAGTCCAAAATATATTATGACTATATGGGGATATGGTTATAAATGGAATGACATAAAATAAAATGGCAAAAAAAAGTATTACAAAAAGATGGATTTTTAATAATCTTGGATTGGTTTTTTTAGCCCTTATAGTTATTGAAATGACATTTATATATGCCATTCAGAATTATTACTATAGTTCGGCCAGACAATATCTTATATCAAAGATAAACGCTGTTACAAGTATTCTGAGCATTTATTCTCAGGATAGCTCCGCAAATTTCCATACTGAAATTAGGACTACTCTTGAAAATTTTAATGAAAAAGATAAAATAGAGCTTATGGCTATAAATTCAAAAGGTCGTATTGTAATAACATCTTCCGGATTTTCTCCTGATGAAACTGTATCTATGCCGGATTATGATGAACTTATTTCAGAAGGCAAAACAGGCTACTGGGTTGGAAAGCTTCCGAGAGGCGAAAAAATAATGGCAGTATCAGTTCCCATATCTTCAATAAACAGCGAATACAGTGCTATAAGAATGGTTGTATCTCTTACTGCCATTGACAGTGCCGTATCAAATTATATATTTGCTGTATCAGGCATATGCATAATGATAGTTTTAATTATGCTTTTTACAGGATTCTTCTTTATAGGTTCTATATTAAAGCCTATACAGCAGATAAGTGCAATAACAAAAAAATTCGCTATGGGTGATTTCTCTGTAAGAATCAAGAATAATAATCAGGACGAAATCGGAGAACTCTGTACATCTATAAATTATATGGCAAATGAACTGGCAAATACAGAAGCGATGAAAAATGAATTTATTTCATCAGTATCGCATGAACTCAGAACCCCTCTTACAGCTATAAAGGGCTGGGCAGAAACAATGTCATACGATGATGCAACATCTTCTGACACTATGAAAAAAGGCATAAATGTCATTATGAATGAAACAGAACGTCTTTCACAGATGGTTGAAGAACTTCTGGATTTTTCAAGAATGCAGAACGGTCACTTTACACTCCAGAGTGCAACAATGGATATTCTTGCAGAACTTGGAGATGCCGTTCTTATTTACAGTGACAAAGCAAAACGTGAAAATATAAAGATTATATATGATGAACCTGATATGCTCCCGTTTGTATTTGGAGATAAAAACAGAATAAGACAGGTATTTATAAATATAATAGACAATGCCATTAAATATTCTAGTTCCGGAGATACTGTCACCATAAATGCAGAAAGTAAAAATGACAAGATACGCATAACGGTTTCAGATACGGGCTGTGGTATAAAAGAATCGGATTTGCCAAGAGTAAAAACCAAATTTTTTAAGGCTAATCATACAAGAAGAGGTTCAGGCATCGGACTTGCCGTTGCTGACGAGATTATAACAATGCACAGAGGAACACTGGAAGTCAAAAGCAAAGAAAATTTCGGAACTACTGTTGTTATAACTCTACCCTCTGAAAATAAATTAAAATCGGAAAAAGGAAAATTCAATGAGTAAGGAAAATCAAGAAAATAAAGAATTATTTAAATCCAAAATAGGTGGTCAGGCACTTATTGAAGGCATTATGATGCTTGGAGTAAATACAGGTGCAATGGCTTGCCGTCTTCCTGATGGTTCAATTGATGTTGAAGTCTGGGAAGAAAAAAACGGAAAAAATGCTCCTTGGTATAAAAAAACTCCTTTTATAAGAGGAAGTTTCAATTTTGTAACCTCTATGATAAAAGGCTATAAATATCTTATGAAATCAGCAGATAAACAGATGACCCCTGAAGAAAAAGAAGAAGAACTTACAAAGGGTGAAAATGCTATTGTAAGCATCATAATGACTGTCGGAATGATTTTGGGCGTTGTTATTGCATTGGGATTATTTATGTTTCTGCCTAAATGGATAGTTGGATTTATAAAGCCTCTTACAGAATCAAGAATACTCCGTTCACTTGTTGAAGGACTTGTGAAAATAGTTATATTTGTCGCTTATATGGCTCTTACTGCCCTTATGAAAGATATAAGACGACAATATGAATACCACGGAGCAGAACACAAAACTATTGCCTGTCACGAAGCAAGACTTCCGCTTACAGTTGAAAATATTAAAAAACAAACCCGCTTTCATAAAAGATGTGGTACAAGTTTTATTTTTATAGTTTTAATTGTAAGTATTTTTGTAATGTGTTTTATACCTTTTACTGTTGTATGGCAGAGAGTTGTTGCAAGTATCGTATTGCTTCCAGTAGTGGTGGGAATATCATATGAATGTATAAGACTTGCCGGAAATCACGATAACTTATTTACAAGAATACTTTCTGCTCCAGGGCTTGCAATGCAGAGAATAACAACACGTGAACCTGATGATTCACAGATAGAAGTAGCAATAGCCGCCCTTAAACCTTGTATACCAAAAAATCTTGAAGAAGATGTATGGTGATAAAAATATGATAACGGTCGGAGAAATCTATAACAATACAAAACTTTTATTAAAAAATATCAGTACAGATTACTCCTTTGAAGCAAAATGCATTCTTGAAAAAGCTTTTGATTCAGAACTTCCAAGAATTCTTATGAACAGAAATTCAGAAGTACAGGATAATATACTTGAAGATATACATAATATGACCGAAAAACGTAAAACAGGCTATCCCTTGCAATATATTCTGGGAGAATGGGAATTCTATGGCTATCCATTTAAAATCGGTGAGGGAGTTTTAATACCACGTCAGGATACCGAAACACTTGTTGATTATGTATTGTCATATCTGAAAGAATCTGAAAAAATAAAAAATCCTAGGATAATGGATTTATGCAGTGGTTCAGGCTGTATTGCAGTGTCATTAAAAAAAGAATTTCCCGATGCAGAAATATATGCTCTGGAGAATTCAGATGATGCACTGAAATATCTTGAATGTAATGCAAAATTGAATAATGCCAATATACATATCATAAAAGCAGATGTCCTTAATGAAAAATATATAGAAAGCTTTTGTGATAAAAAGATAGATATAATCGTTTCAAATCCCCCATATCTCACTAAAAATGATATGAAAAACTTACAGAAAGAAGTAAGCTTTGAACCTTCATATGCCCTTTATGGTGGTACTGATGACGGATTATACTACTACAGAAAAATAACTGAAATCTGGAAAAGTGTTCTTGCTCCGGAAGGAATAATAGTATATGAAATCGGAATCAATCAGCATAATGATGTTTCAGAAATACTAAAGTTAAATAATTTTAATAATATAATATTTTCAAAAGATACTGCCGAAATAATTCGTGTGGTATCAGGTAAAAAACAGGAGGTTTTTTAAATGGCAAAAAAAGAACTTGTAACTAAAAAAGCCGTAATAAGGGTTAATGCTGAAGACAAAAGAGATGCCCTTAAAGCAGCAGTATTACAGATTGAAAAAAAATATGGTGCAGGTGCTATAATGCGACTCGGACAGAATCAGGCACTTAATGTTGATGCTATTCCTACTGGTTCAATGACTCTAGACCTTGCTCTTGGCATAGGTGGAGTTCCCAGAGGACGTATTGTTGAAATATATGGCCCTGAAAGTTCCGGTAAAACAACAGTGTCACTCCATATTATAGCAGAAGCTCAGAAAATGGGCGGTGAAGTTGCTTTTATTGATGTCGAACACGCTCTTGACCCTAATTATGCGTCTGCTCTTGGAGTTAATATTGAAAATCTCTATGTATCACAGCCTGATAGCGGTGAACAAGCTCTTGAAATTGCAGAAGCTCTTGTACGTTCAGGTGCAATTGATGTTATTGTTCTCGACTCTGTTGCTGCAATGACTACCAGAGCAGAAATAGATGGTGATATGGGTGATAATCATGTAGGACAGCTTGCACGTCTTATGTCACAAGCAATGAGAAAGCTTACATCTGCTATTTCAAAATCAAACTGCGTTGCAATATTTATAAATCAGATTCGTGAAAAGATAGGAGTTATGTATGGAAATCCGGAAACTACACCGGGCGGACGTGCATTGAAATTCTATGCTTCAGTAAGAATTGAAGTAAGAAAAGGAGAAGCTATCAAAAACGGTACTGAAATTATCGGAAATAGAACAAAATGTAAAGTTGTAAAAAATAAAGTCGCACCTCCTTTTAAAGAATGCGAATTTGATGTTATGTATGGTCAGGGAATTTCAAGAGACGGAGAAGTTCTTGACCTTGCCGTTGATTTGGATATTATTAAGAAAAGTGGTTCTTGGTTCAGCTATGAAGGACGTAAACTTGGTCAGGGACGTGACAAAATAAAGGAAATTCTCAATAACGAACCTGAATTTATGAAAGAAGTCGAAGAACAGATTTTAAGGAAAAAAGAAGAAATTTTAAATGCAAAAAAAATAAAGAAGGATTCACGCCTTGAAGAATCTGCAAAAGCAAGTGAACTTCCTGCAAACAGAGAAATGCCTAATGATGATATAATTATTGAGTCAGATGAAAACTTTGATGAATTTAATCCAACTGAATAATTATGAAAATAACATCTATAAAAAAATATAAAGGGTCATCCTACGAAGTAATAACAGATGATGAAAGAACAATGTATATCCATATAGATATTATACATGACTTCGGGCTTAATATCGGTTCTGAAATTGATGAAAATGAACTGGATGAAATTATATACTCTTCAAATAAAAGAAAGGCATATCAATATTCCCTTTATCTTCTTGATTACAGGGATTATTCATACAGAGAACTTTTTAAAAAACTTGAAAACACTTATAAAAATGAAGATTTATGTTTTGAAGTTATGAATAAGCTTGTAAATCTGGGAATGATTAATGACAGAAGATACGCTGAAAATCTTGCAAGAAAATATATTGAAGTAAAAAAATTCGGGATCCAGCGTGCCAAGCGTGAAATGTACAATAAGGGAATAATGAGTGATACCGCCGATAAAGCACTTGAACCTTATCTCAATTATACAGAAGAAAATATCATTGAACTTCTTAATAAGAAATATGCCAGATATCTTTCAGACCCTGATGACAGAAAAAATATTGAAAAGGCAAAAAATTCCCTTGTACGTATGGGATATAAATTTGATGAAATCAATAATGCTGTAAATATTTACTTTGAAAATCTTGAAGATACTGAAAATTAATTTTAATTTAAAAATGCGGATATAATAAAACAATATCCGCATTGAAAAAAGGAAAGGAAGTATAAAATGCCTGTTAAAGTTGGACTGGTTTCACTTGGCTGTTCAAAAAACCTTGTTGATTCTGAAAGAATGCTATATAAACTCCGTAAAAACGGATATGAACTCGTTACAGAACCTGGACTTGCTGATGTTGCAGTAGTAAATACCTGTGGATTTATTCAGTCAGCAAAAGAAGAGGCTATAGAAACTATAATAGAACTTGGAAAATTAAAAAATGATGGCACTCTTAAAAAAATTATAGTAACTGGCTGTCTTTCTGAAAGATACCGTGAAGAAACTGCTGAACTCTTTCCAGAAGCTGATGCTGTTATAGGCATTGGTGATAATAAGGATATTGTTGATATTCTTGATGCTGTTCTCAAAAATGAAAAGATAGTAAAATTTTCACCAAAATGCAATGCTGAGATAACAGGTAAAAGAATTATATCAACTCTGCCGTTTTTTGCATATCTTAAAATAGCAGAAGGTTGTAGTAATTACTGTACATACTGTGCAATCCCACAGATAAGAGGAAAATTTAGAAGTGTACCTATGGAAGATGTTCTTTCTGAAGCAAAATGGCTTGCTGAAAACGGTGTTACTGAAATCACTGTAATAGCACAGGATTCAACAAGATACGGTGAAGATTTATATGGAGAATCAAAACTTCCTGAACTTCTTAGAAAACTCGCTGAAATTGACGATATTAAGTGGATAAGAGTTCTTTACTGTTATCCGGAACGCATAACTGATGAATTACTGGATACAATAGCCAATGAAGATAAAATTGTAAAATATTTGGATATTCCTATACAGCACTGCAATGCTGAGATACTCAAAAATATGAACCGTCACGGAAGCTATGAGGAATTAAAAAATCTGATGACAAAAATCAGAAATAAAATTCCTGATATTACTTTGAGAACTACTTTAATAACTGGATTCCCTAATGAATCAGAAGAACAATTCAATGAACTTGCCGAATTCGTTCAGGAAATAAAGTTTGACCGTCTTGGCTGTTTTCCATATTCTCAGGAAGAAGGCACTAAGGCTGCCGAATTCAACAATCAGATTGAAGAAGAAGTTAAAATACACAGAGCAGAAATTATAATGGAACAGCAAATGCTTATAAGCGCAGAAAGAAATCAAAATCTTCTCGGAAAATCCATGGAAGCAGTAGTTGAAGGCTTTGATAAATATGCTGAATGCTACTTCGGACGTACAAAGGCTGATGCTCCGGATATTGATGGGAAAGTATTCTTTATGTCAGAAAAACGTCTTAATATAGGCGATTATGTCCAGATTGAAATTATTGATACTCTTGATTATGACCTGATTGGAGAGGTGAAAATGTAATGAATCTTGCAAACAAGCTTACATTAATGAGAGTTATTCTTGTAGTGTTCTTTTTGTTTTTTATATATATTGATATACCATATCATTTTTTATTTGCCCTTATAGTATTTGCAGGAGCATCAATAACAGATGCTCTTGATGGACATATTGCAAGAAAAAATAACCTTATAACAAATTTCGGAAAATTTCTTGACCCTCTCGCAGACAAGGTACTTGTAATGGCTGCCCTTGCTGTATTTGTAGAAATCGATGAAGTAAGTATGAGTGCTATACCTCTCATTATAATAATATCAAGGGAATTTATGGTATCTGGATTAAGGCTTTTTGCAGCAAACAGTGGTGTTGTTGCAGCAGCAGGAATGTGGGGAAAACTGAAAACTGCATTTACTATGATAACTATTATTGGTATTCTTGCGTGGCTTGTATTTGTATATGATTTCAGCGGATTTAATTTGAACTTAGGAGATAATTTTTATAATATCTCAGAAATATGTATATCTTCAATGATATGGATTTCAACTCTTCTTACTATCATTTCAGGTGTTTTATATCTTAAATCATACTGGCATTTTATTGATGTTGACAAGTAATATCAAACAAGGAGCTGAAAAATTTGGAGTTATGTAATGGACAGATTAAATATCTTATAGCAATCCATCAGCTACAAGATACCGGAGAAAAAGTAAAATGTGTGACAATTGCAAATTATCTTAAAGTTTCACGTCCAAGCGTGAGCAAAACTTTAAGATGTCTGGCAGATTCCGGACTTGTATATAAAAATTTCTGTAATAGCGTTGAATTTACTGAAGAAGGCAAAAAAGTTGTAGAAGAACTTATGAAAAACTACAATGAAATTTATATATTCTTTAATCAGTTTCTTAAACTTGAAAGTGAACTTGCAAAGGAACACTCAGTAAAGTTTATAACCAGTTTCCCTCAGAATACATGTGACAAGCTTTCTTCTTTAATAATATCATCACTGAAGAAAAAATCAAAAAAATAACTTATAATGTATTGACTTTTAAATTTTTTTATGATATAATAATTAAAGTTGGCGAGGCGTGGCTCAGTTTGGTAGAGTGCTGCGTTCGGGACGCAGAGGCCGCAGGTTCGAATCCTGTCGCCTCGACCAATTTTATTAATGTTTATTGCCTGATTTCTCTGAAATCAGTTTTTTTATGTCCACACATAAATTTAAGGGCGGTTTTGTTACCGCCCGAATAATATATATTATCTTTCTCTTGTTGTTCCAGTACTATTGTCACCTGTAATACCGTCCATTATATCTTCTGCGGCATCACCAACACCATCAATTATATCTTCACCTGCTGATTCCATACCATCAATAATACCATCACCATCATTATCGTGAGTATCTTTGATTCTATCGGTTACAGTTTCAGTAATTATTATATCATTGTCATTTGTATTATTAGTTGCTGGTATTTTTGATGTCGTTGTTCGTTCAGTAACCAGCGATGAATTACTGGAATTATCTCTATCATTTCCGCAACCTGTAAAAGCTGTGCAAATCAAAGCCATTGAAAAACTTAACGCAAAAAACTTTTTCATTTTAATAAATTCCTTTCATATTTTATTGCGGAACTTATTCCACAATATAAAGTATTATTTGCAGAAGTTTTCAGATTATTCCCATAATTGCCACGACTATAAGCATTATTCCGCCAAGCCACGAAAGTTCATATTTTGATGAAAAAATTTTCTTACCGGTAATACTTCCGAGATATATGGCAATAATATTTATAATCAATGTAAAAAGTGCTGTTCTGAGCGAATTTACTCCAAGAAATCCGGCATTTATACCTACTGCAACCGAATCAATTGAGAGTGCAATTGCAAGTGATATACTTTCCGTTATTGAAAGAACTTTTGAATAATCTGTATCTGCTGTTCTTTCGTCAAGATAAAGTCTTACAGCTATTCCAAGACGGCTCATTTTTATACAAATATCTCCTCTTTCAGAAAGATTTTTTACAATCTTTCTAATCATACTTTTAAATATAGTGGCAGTTCCTATGGCAGTAAGAATTATACAGCCTATTATAGAACATATCTGAATAGGTATTATATTTTCCAAGAATCCTGCTAAAATCAGAGAAAAATAAAGTATACAAGAAGAAATAAAGCTTAAAATAAATCCAGATGAAAAAGGAATTTTTATCCCTGATGCATTATAATTCACTGCCATAAGATATGTATCAATACAGACAGTAAGCGTTATAAGTATTTCACTCAACATAAAATTCCTCCGTTTCTGCATAAATTATATTAATATTATATGCAGAAACGGATTTTTTGGCATCAATTAATTTTTTATCATTCCTCTATTAAAAGTATTGGATATGAATTATCATATGGTTTTACTATCTCAGGATGTACATCAGCATATTTGAAAATATCAGATGCCAGACCAGATTTTAAAAAGTCAACCAGTTCCGAAAGAGGCTTGTTATACATAGCATCACAAATATTTGCAATGGTTATAGCTCTGTTATTGCCCACTTTCATTATTCTGTAAGGCCATATGCGACAATCAAAAGGTTTTTCATCTTTGAGAATACAACCGATTTTAGAATCCAGAGCAGGACAGGTAAACAGTCCATTTTCATCAAAACTTTTGACTTTAAATATATATCCACCATCTTTTTTTATAAATTCAGCATTGCGAATGCTTTCAAGCTTTTTTTTTGTACTTTCATCAAAGACAGGTGTTTCCCATACATCATATCTATCAAAAATACAGCAAAGTCTGCATTCTGCACAGGTTTTTCCATCAAGAATTTTTTTAATCATTTTTAAAACACTCCCTATTTATTTTTTATATTTCCATATACAGAATATCATATAATTTTTTTTATGTCAATCTGAATTTTTTTGAAGTAAAACTGCTTTGTAAATCGTATATATAATGCAAGTTATATCATTGTGTCAAATTGAATTTTTTAAAGAACTTTGCTTTGTTATTATATTTATATTGTAAATTCTATTTTTTATTGACAATTTGAAATATTTATGAT
>CAMWNQ010000006.1 GCA_947175655.1 uncultured Clostridia bacterium
ACCAACCAGCCGTTTCTTTATCTTAGATTCTGATTTGGAGTACTTATAATGTCTGAAAATAAAAAATCTGAAAACCCAAAAATATATAAAAGAAAAAAATGCATTCAATATCTTGATATTCTAAATATAATGGTTATAATGACAATACTTATAGTAGGTTTTTTGTATCTGCTGGTATTCAAGCGTGAAATTATTTCAAATGAAGAAAACAGAAAACTTGCGGAATTTCCT
The DNA here is from genome assembly GCA_947175655.1 of uncultured Clostridia bacterium. Taxonomy (GTDB): domain Bacteria; phylum Bacillota; class Clostridia; order Oscillospirales; family Ruminococcaceae; genus Ruminococcus. Next base: position 232 of record CAMWNQ010000006.1, read on the forward strand.
GAATTTACTTTTGAAGATTATATAAGCGGAAAATATACTGAAAATATCGCTGTTTATTATGATGATACTGTTCACAACAGGAGTTTTTTTCAGAAAATTATTGCATCTTATATAATGCCTCTTAAGGGTCTTGAATACGGTGAAGATAAACTGATTATATATCAGAATGTAAATCAAGGCAAAGAACCGGAAAATAATCCTCAAGTTACAGTTGTTTCTACTGCTGTTTCTGAAATACATTCTACTGTATTAACAACTACTACACTTCCAGACAATCACAATCCCGCAGTAAACGGAGAAATTGCAAATAATATAGTGGTCGTAAATAACAGAGGTCTTATGCTTTATGGCGGAAGCTTTGAAAACGGTGAAGAATATGCATCAATTATAAATGAATACAAAAAACAGCTTGGAGATTCTGTTAATGTCTATTCAATGATATGTCCTACATCTGTATCTTACTATATGCCTGAAAATTATCTTGACCTTACTGCAAGCGAAGAAGATAATATAAGAAATATAAATTCACACCTAAAAAATGTCATTCCTGTTGATATCTTCAATCCTTTGCTTTTCCATAAAAATGAAGATATCTACACACGAACAGACCATCATTGGTCACAACTTGGTGCATATTATGCATCTGAAGAATTTGCAAAGCAGGCTGATGTGCCGTTTAACAACTTGTCAGAATATAAAAAGGTATCACTTCCTAATTATGTTGGCACTCTTTATGGCTATACTCAGAACGCATCTCTGATAAATAATCCTGAAGATTTTGTATACTACATTCCTCCAAATTCATGTACTGTAAAATACTACTCAACATCATTCACAGACCCTATTGACGGAGATTTACTTCTTGACCCAAAACCAATGGCAGAATCAAATTACTATCTCATATTTATGGGCGGTGATGAAAAAATAACCCATATCAATACAGACTGCAAAAATGGAAGAAATCTTGTAATATTTAAAGACAGTTATGGAAATGCAGTTGTACCAAATCTTACAGGTTCTTTTGAAAATATTTATGTATGTGATATGCGTTATTTTGAACTTAATTCAATAGAATTTATAAAAGATGTCAAAGCTACCGACTTGCTTTTTGCAATGAATACATTCAGTGCAACAGGTTCAAATTTCAGAAATCTTGAATATTTACTAAACCAATAAAATCATATAAAAAAAGGAGTTCCTAAATTTTGAAAGAACTAAATTATCCATTTGACAGCAGATATATAATAAAATACAAGAAAAAAATCAAAAAAAATCTTATCAATGAAAATGCATCAAGAATAAAGAAAAAAATTGCTTTTCTTTGTGGTTCAACTGCAAACGATATCATATCGTCTCTTGAATTATTTCTTATGAACTTTGGAATTGAACCTGTATTTTACATATCAGAGTATAATAAATACTGGGAAGATTCGGTTTTCGGAAATCCTGAATTTGAAAATTTCAAGCCGGATATTATTATAATTCATACTACTTCAAGAAATATCACTTACTTCTCAAAAGATTTTTCTGACTTAAAAGAAGATGTACATCAAAAAATAGAAAATCAATTCATTCACTATAAAGAAATGTGGGAAAAACTAAAAAGATTCAATTGTCCAATAATACAGAATAACTTTGAAATGCCGTTGCTACGTCCTATGGGCAATGCCGATTTCTGGGAAATTCACGGAAAAACATTTTTTATAAATTCACTTAATATTAAGCTTGCTGAATATGCACAGAATAATACAGATTTCTATATAAATGATATAAATTATCTTTCCTCCTGTTTTGGACTGGAAAAATGGCACGATTCTGAATATTGGTATATGTATAAATATGCAATGTCGCTTGATGCAGTTCCAGAAACAGCCTATAGTCTTGCCTGTATAATAAAATCAATATACGGAAAAAACAAAAAACTAATCGCCCTTGATTTAGATAATACTTTATGGGGAGGAATTATAGGTGATGACGGTCAAGAAGGAATTGAAATAGGCTGTGAAACTGCTGAAGCAGAGGCTTTTACTGAATTTCAGGAGTCTATACAGGAATATAAAAAAATGGGAGCTCTGTTAAGTATATGCTCTAAAAATGATGAGGAAAATGCACTTCTGGGTCTTAAACATCCTGAAACAGTTCTTACTGCTGATGATTTTGTAAACATAAAAGCTAACTGGAATTCAAAAGACTTGAATCTTCTTGATACCGCTTCAGAACTTTCACTACTACCCGAAAGCTTTGTATTTATAGATGACAATCCGGCTGAATGCAACATTGTTGAATCCCAGATAGAGGGAATAAATATAATAAACTTTGAAAATATTCAAGAAGCTTCCTACAGACTCAGTCGTGCCGGATATTTTGAAGTTACACGTCTTTCAAGCGATGACTTTAAAAGAAATGATATGTACAACGCAAATCTTAAACGTGAAGTTCATAAAAAAAGCTTTGAAAATTATAATCAGTATCTTGAAAGCCTTGAAATGACGGCAATAATAGAAGATTTTCAGCCGGTATATCTTCCAAGAATTACACAGCTTACAAATAAAAGCAATCAATTTAATCTTACTACAAAACGTTATTCTGATACTGAAATGAATGAAGTATTTAAAAACAGCAGATATATAAGATTATATGGAAAATTATCCGATAAATTTGGTGACAATGGCATAGTTTCGGTAATAATCGGAGAAAAAAACGGAGTATCTCTTAATATTGAACTTTGGCTTATGAGTTGTCGTGTTTTAAAAAGAAATATGGAATATGCTATGCTTGATTCCTTGGTATCTGAATGCCGTAAACAGAATATAAAAGATATTACAGGATATTATTTCAAAACTCCAAAAAACAATATGGTTGCAAATCTCTACAAAGATTTTGGATTTGAACTTATAAAATCTTTTGAAAACGGCGATTCCGTCTGGAAGCTGAATATTGCTGATTATAAAAATTTAAATAACATAATAAAAATTAAAGAAAGCGAGTATATTTAAAATGAACAGAAATGACATAATTAAACGTCTTACAGAAATTTTTCAGGATGTATTTGACGATGATTCAATAGAAATCAATGAAAATACTACTTCTGCCGACATTGAGGACTGGGACAGTATAGAACATATAACTCTTATCAATTCAGTGGAAAAAGAATTCAAAATACGTTTTAAAATGAAAGAAGTATCAGGAATGAAAAACGTAGGGGAAATGATTTCCATTATCCTTGAAAGAAGCAAATAATATAAAATCAAAGGCAGAAAAACTGCCCTGTATTATCTTTCAACATATAAATAGTCCACCGCCTTTTCAGGTGTTAGATTACTTTGTTATAATGGTAATGGCGAGCATATATCCCCCACTGACATGAGGCAATCCAATATAGTATATTTACATTATAAAAATAATGGTTATATACTTATTTATAGAATAATATTTATTATTCTATGTCATTTGAAAGCATGTGGATTGAAGTAAATAAATAATAATTACAAAATTTGCCTTCCCTGAAAGAGGGCAAATATTTTTTATATGCTCTTGTTTTTTGAATAAATACGTGATATAATTACATATGGATTCTTGAAAAAATTTTATTATAATAGAAAGTGGGCAAAAAAAATATGTCAGACGAACAAAATGTAATAGCTGGAAGAAATCCTGTTATTGAAGCTCTTAAATCCGGAGAGCTTATTGATACCATTTATATAAATGGAACTGGTGGAAGTCTTAATCTGATAAGACGACTCGCCAAAGAAAAAAATATCACTATAAAAGATGCTCAGGATAAAAAATTATCACAACTCTGTAATAATGCATCCCATCAGGGCGTTGTTGCACTTGGTGCATATAGCGAATATGTTTCAGTAGAAGATATATTAAAAATATCTAAAGAAAAAGAAACAAACCCTTTCATAATAATATGTGATGAAATTGAAGACCCTCATAATCTTGGAGCTATAATACGTACAGCAGAATCAGCAGGTGCAGATGGTATTATAATCCCAAAAAGAAGAAGTGCTACTATTACTCCAGTAGTATATAAAACATCAGCCGGTGCAGCAAGCTGGCTTCCGATTGCAAAAGTTTCAAACCTTGCATCTGCAATTGATTTTCTCAAAGATAATGGTGTCTGGATTTATGGCACTGATGCTTCCGGAGAAGATTATACAAAAACTGATTTTACTGGTGCTGTTGCTCTTGTAATAGGTTCAGAGGGCTTTGGTATGAGCCATCTGGTTCAAAAAAAATGCGATTTTCTTGTAAAACTTCCAATGCTTGGAAAAATTACTTCCCTTAATGCCTCTGTTGCCGGTGGTATATTTATGTATGAAACGGTAAGACAAAGATTAAATACAAAATAGGGAGGGAAAAATTTATGGCACATCAAAAATTATCCCTTGAAGATATACTTGACGAATATTCTAATAATAATCCTGCAAAACATTCCGATAATGATGTAAAAGATATTCTGAAAAATCACGGTCGCATAAACAAGATAAATAATACATCATCATACCGACGTTCACGTCCGGCAAATGACTATAAACCGTCCGATATTGGAAAACCTGATGTATCTTTCATAAATTCTATTGGCATTGACAAAATAAGGTCTCCCAAAAACAGAAGTGAAATATCAACTTATGATGGTGCTGTTTTAAGAAGTCAGAATAATCAGGATAGTCAAGAAAATCAGGAAAGCAATTATACACCTAAAATAAGAAGAATGAGTGATTCAACACGTGCAAGGGAAATAGAACAGCTTAAAAAAAACAGAAAGAAAAAAAAGAAATCAAATTTTACATATAAAAAAGAATCTCCAGAAGGCGAATATATCTATACACCTTTTCCGGAAAATGATAAAAAAAAGAGAAAAAATATATTTTCTCCGCATTCTGTAAACAGTGAAAAAATATCTCCAGCACCACGCTCTGATATTACAAGTATAAATCTTAGTGAAGAATTTATTTTTAACTCTGAATCACTTGATGTATATATTGAACAAAATGAAAAGAATACAAAAAACAAAAAACAGGATAATGATTTTAATTATTATGGAAATGCAATAAATATAGGCAAAAGCATAAATGAACTCAAAAACAGTATACTTACAAGATTTACATTGCTTCTTGCATGTTCTATTACAAGCATATTTATAACTTTAATACCTCTCTGGGAACCTTCAGAAAATCCCCAAGGATTTACAGCTATTCAGGCTATAATAGGAATGTTTGCACTTATTGTTTCCGCCCCTGTTATTATGAATGGATTTAAAAAATTTTTACATTTCAGACCAGACAGCGATTCTTCTGCTGCTATAGCATCGGTTTCCTGTCTGATGGCTTCTGTTTTTGCATTTTTTACCCCTGAACAGTTACAGTCTGGAAAAATAAATATATATGTGCCTGTTGGTATTCTAGGACTGCTTTTTAACAGTATCGGCAAATTTCTTATTATAACACGTGCAGAAAGAAACTTCAAAGTCGTATCGAAAAATTCAGAAAAATACGGCATAACCGGAGTACAGGATGACATTACTGCTGAAACTTTAACAAGAGGAATTCTCGGAGATTTTCCCATACTGTCTTCTATGAGAAAAACTGACTTTCTTACAGATTTTCTTAAATATACATATTCTTCTGACATATCGGATAAGTTCTGCCGTTACTCAATACCAGCATCTTTTATAATATCTCTGATTGTATCTTTTTTCATAACATTCATAAGACAGAATACATTCAGTTTAAATGCATTAAGTATGGGAATGTCATTATTCAGTATGCTAATATGCATATCCTCCTGTGCAGGAATTGCATTAGTTTCAAATATTCCACTTAACAATGTTTCAAAAAGAGTTATACAAAACAGAGGAATCATTTTAGGCTATCAGAGCGTAGATGATTTTTATGATACCAATTCACTTCTTGTAGATGCACACATGCTTTTTCCGGAAAGTTCAGTAACACTTGCAGGCATAAAACTTTTTTCAGATACTAAAACTGATGAAGCTCTTCTTGAAGCTGCCAGCCTGACACGTCATGCAGGAAGTATTATGCAAAATCTTTTTGATGATGTAATAATCAGAAAAGAAACTCCACTTTATGATGTAGAAAATTTTTCATATGAAGATTCACTCGGACTTTGTGGTTGGATTAATAATAAAAGAGTTCTTTTTGGAAACCGTGAACTTATGACAAGTCATAATATAGAAGGTATTCCGACTAAAGCGAGAGAAAATGAACTGACTGGAGATAATAAAGATGCTGTTTATTTATCTGTTTCCGGCAATCTTTCAGCAATGTTTGTAGTAGAGATAAAAGCTGAAAGAAATATAAAACATTGGGTAAACATTCTAGATAAAAACAATATACACCTTATCATCAAAAGCGTTGACTCATGTATAACTTTGAAACGTCTTTCACAGCTTTTTGAAATACCGGAAGAACTTATGAGAATAATTCCTAAAAAACTCCACGATGATTTCGATGAACAAACAAAAAAATCTGTAAGACTGAGTGCTTCAATGGCATGTTCAGGAAAATTTTCAGAATTTGCACAACTTATTATGGCAACAAAAGTAGTACACTCCTGTTCTGTTGCAGGACTTATTATTCAGGCAGTATCAGCTCTAACCGGAATAGGTCTGGGTATATTCTTTATTGCGGGATTCGGTTCTATGTCAGCACACATACTTATTTTATATAATCTTTTATGTGCTGGAATAACTGCACTGGTTGTAAACATAAAAAAAATATAATAATACAGAAAGGATAAACAAAATGCCGGAAAAAAATTATAATTTAGGAAAAGAAAGAGAAAAAGCTGGAAATACTGACAATCAGGCTACACAATATCTCAATGTAAATCAGAATCCCTTGCCAGAAATACTTCCCGACAATCATAATTATATAAACAACAACAATAACAATAATAATATAGGTAATGTTGGAGATACAAAAGTATTCAAACCTCTGAAAAAAGTTGATTCCGGTAATAACAATCAGGAATATTATCAAAAAAAACAAGAAAGCAATTATAATAATCAGGATTACTATCAGCGAAGAAATGTGAATCAATATGATAATAATAATAATTATGATAATCAGAAATATCAAAGAAGAAATATAAATGATTACAACAATCAAGATTATCAGCAAAGAAATGCAAATAACTATAATAACAACAATAATTATAACAATCAGGATTATCAACAACGAAATGTAAATAACTATAATAACAATAATTATAATAATCAAAATTATCAGAGAAGAAATGTAAGCGATTATAATAATAACTATAATAATCAAAACTACCAGCAAAGACCTCCACAAAATCCACCCAGAAATCCAAATCCTCAAAATAATAAACCCTCAAATCCTAAACCTGATAAACAGAAGGTGAAAGTTGTGAAAAAGAAAAAACGTTCAGCAGGCTGTCTGGGAAGACTTATACGCTCACTTATCATAATATTCATTATATTGTTTGCAATTTATTCTCTCATTTCTTTATTCTTTATAAAGAAAATCGAATATATCCCGTCTGAATCACGTCAGCATTATTCAACATCAATAAGCAATTCAAGCGTTAAAAACATACTCCTTATCGGAACTGATACCCGTGATTCTTCTGAAGAAAGAGGGCGTTCTGACAGTATGATATTGCTTTCTCTTAACAGCAGTACAAATAAAATGTATCTCACATCAATAATGCGTGATTCCTATGTTGAAATTAATGGTCACGGCTGGGATAAGCTCACTCACGCATATTCATATGGTGGACCTGACCTTCTTATGGATACAATCGAAAAAAACTTTTCAATAAAAATTGATGACTATATTGCAATAAATTTCAATGCATTTTCAGCAATTGTAGATGCTGTTGATGGTATTGAAGTGGAAATCTCTGATGCGGAAGCAGAAGAAATAAATACTATTCTTCAGGCAGAAGTAAACGAGTTAATGGGCGATGTCAGAGATGCAGATTTGCTCGAAAAAGGCGGAAAACTTATACTTAATGGCAAACAGGCACTTTCATACAGCCGTATACGATATGTGGGAAATTCTGATTTTGAACGTACCCAGAGACAGCGTGATGTTATGACAAAGATAATAGAAAAAGTAAAAAGCTTTAATCCTTCATCAATATCAGGCATAGTTAAATCAGCTCTTCCACAGCTCTCAACAAATATGTCAACAGGAGAATTATACCTTCTTTCTTTAAGACTTCCATTTCTTGTTTCATATGACCTTGAACAGCAAAGAATTCCGGCAGAAGGTACTTATTACAATACAACCACTGATGATGGTGGTGATGCTTTGGGAATTGACTTTGATGCAAATCTTGAAACTATTATGAAAACAATATTTAAAAACAAATAAAAAAAATCCCTGTTCAAATTAATGAACAGGGTCTTTTTATTCCATAATATAATCTCCACGGCTCATATCAAGATAATATCCAACCGATTCAATACGCTTTTTAAGACATTCAATACACTGTGCCGATTCTTCTCCGGTACAGATTTTATTATCATAAAGTTCATAGTCTTTTCTGAATTTCAATGGTGAAAGATTTGGCATTACCACATTACAGCCAGCTTTAATCCCCTGTTCCCTGCCGGTTGGGGATATTGTACCTAATGCAGTAGTTGCCGGCAAAAGAACTCTTGGGAACATTATTCTTATAATACTAAGAAGTTTTAAAGTAAGCTGAATATTTCCAGCATCATAATTTCTGAAAACAGTATCGTGATGTGGTATAAATGGACCTATACCAATCATTTCAGGATTAAGCTCCTGCATAAATTTCAAATCAGATATTATATTTTCAACGGTCTGATAAGGACTACCAACTATAAAACCTGCACCGGTCTGATATCCCAGATTTTTCAAATTATAAAGACATTGTTTTCTGTTTTCCAGTGACATATTATAAGGATGAAGCTTTTTATAATGTTCATTGTCTGCTGTTTCGTGCCGGAGAAGATATCTGTCCGCACCGGCACTTTTCAAAACCTTATAACTTTCATATGAACGCTCTCCAAGTGAAAGAGTAATTGCACAATCCGGATATTTTTCCTTTATCCTGTCTATGATAATACAAAGATTATAATCATTAAAATAAAAATCTTCTCCGCTTTGGAGTACAAATGTCCTAAAACCAAGATTATACCCATTTTCACAGCATTCCAGAATGTCATCTGATTCAAGACGGTATCTTCTGATATTTCTATTTGATTTCCTTATACCACAATAATAGCAATCATTATGACAGATATTTGAAATTTCTATAAGACCTCTCGCAAATACTTTTTTTCCATAGTATTTCTGACGTATTTCATCAGCTTTAAGTCTTATTTTTTCATCTGTTTTATAATCATCATGCAATAAAATATTTTTTATATAATTATAATCAAAATTTATATTTTCCAAATTATCCGCCTAATCTTATCATTTCATCAATACAGCGTCTTGATGCCTTTATTTCACTTTCAGACATAACAATTTCAAAAGCATCATCTGTATGATTTTTTATTCCGTTCAGTGATTCATAAACATCTATAAGTGATGTAAGTTTCATATTCGGACATACGAGATTTTTAGACATAAGATAAAATTTCTTGTCAGGACATTCATACTGTAAATGTTGGAGTATTGAAAGCTCTGTACCTATTATAAATTCCTTGGCATCTGATTTTTTTGCATACTCCATAATGCCGGAGGTTGAACCTGCATAATCTGCATATTCAACAACTTTCGGAATGCATTCAGGATGAACAAGAACAAGAGCATTCGGATGAAGTTTCTTCTGTCTTTCCACTTCAACCGCTCTGACAGAAGCGTGTATAGGACAACCGCCCTGCAATAATTTTATATCCTTCTCAGGCACTTGCTTTTTTACATAATCTCCAAGATTGCAGTCCGGAATAAAAAGTATTTTATCATTCTCAATAGCTTTTACTATTTTAACGGCTGATGATGAAGTTACACAAACATCACATACCGCTTTAAGACTGGCAGTAGTATTAACATATGCAACAACAGTCCTGTCAGGTTCTTTTGCTTTAAGCTGACTTATCATATCAGCGTCCATCTGCTCAGCCATCTGACAAGTAGCCATTCTGTTTGCAAGATAAACATTTTTTGAAGGTGCGAGCATTTTCGCAGTTTCTGCCATAAAATGAACCCCACAGAAAAGTATATTATCTGAATTCACTTTTGAAGCATCAACGCTTAATTTATAACTGTCACCTGAATAGTCGGCAATTTCAATAATATCTCGTGTTTGATAGCTGTGTGCGAGTATTGTTGTATTTGTTTCTTCTTTCAGACGTATTATTTCTTTCTGCAAGTCATTTATTTTCATAGTGAAACCCTCTCTTATTTTATTAATTAATCGTTTACTACTGCAACTACTTCAACTTCTGCGAGAACATTTTTTGGGAGAGTCTTTACAGCTACACAACTTCTTGCTGGTTTTGATGTAAAATACTTTCCATAAACTTCATTAAATACTGCAAAGTCATTCATATCAGCAATAAAGCATACTGTCTTAATAACATTCTCAAATGATGAATTTGACGCTTTAAGAACTTCAGAAAGATTCTTCATAATCTGTTCAGTCTGACCCTTTATGTCATCAGCTTCAACCTTATTTGTTTCTGGATTTATTGCAATCTGTCCTGATGTATAAACGATTCCATTATATACACAAGCCTGAGAATATGGTCCTATAGCTTCCGGAGCTTTTTCCGTATAAATTTTTTTAATATCCATAATATTTTACCTTCTTTTTATTTTTTATAAAAGCTTTAATCCTGCATCTTTAAGAGCCTGTCTAATCTGCTCAATATGCTGATAGTTTCTTGTTTCAAGCACAATTCTAAGATAACAGCCAATTACATCAGAGCCTTCATTTGCTCTTTCGTGATGTATAGATGTTACATTGCCTCCGAGAGATGATATAATTTCAGATACCTTTTTAAGCTGTCCAGGCTTGTCTATAAGTTCTATATTAAGAGAGCAGGAACGTCCAGACATAAGAAGACCTCTTTTTATAACTCTTGAAAGTATTGTAACATCAATATTTCCACCTGATATAAGACATACAACATTTTTGCCTTTTATATCAATCTTATTGAACATTACAGCAGCCGCTGATACTGCACCTGCACCCTCTGATACAAGTTTTTGCTGTTCCATTAATGCAAGTATTGCTGCTGAAATTTCATCATCAGTAACAGTTACAATCTCATCAACATATTTTGAACAGTATTCAAATGTATTTTCACCAGGTTCTTTTACAGCGATACCATCAGCAATCGTGGAAACATTGTCAAGCTTTTCAATTTGTCCATCGTGTACAGAATTAAACATACTTGGAGCTCCGCTTGCCTGCACACCATATACTTTCACATTAGGGTTGAGACTCTTTACAGCAAATGCAACACCTGAAATAAGTCCCCCTCCACCAATCGGAACTACTACTGCGTCAATATTTGGAAGCTGTTCAATAAGTTCAAGTCCTATTGTACCCTGACCGGCTATAACATTTTCATCGTCAAAAGGATGAATAAAAGTATAGCCCTTTTCGTCACGAAGTTCAAGAGCTTTTGCATATGCATCATCATAAACGCCCTCAACAAGACAAACTTCTGCACCATAACTCTTAGTAGCCTCTACTTTTGATATTGGTGCACCGTCAGGAAGACATATAAGAGATTTTATGCCATTTTTAGTTGCAGCCAGTGCAACGCCCTGTGCGTGATTTCCAGCAGAGCAAGCTATAACTCCCCTTGCCTTTTCCTCTTCACTGAGCTGTGATATTTTATAATAAGCACCTCTTACTTTAAAAGAACCTGTTATCTGAAGGTTTTCCGTTTTGAGATATACATTGGCCTCCGGATTTATATTTGGTGCATGAATAAGGTCTGTTTCCCTTATAACCTGTTTAAGTACATATTTTGCATGATAAATTTTATCAAGAGTAAGCATTTTTTTATCCTCCAGTTAATTTTTACCGTCAGCTATAAGCTGATTAATAAACTGTTTTGCAGTCCTTGCAGAACGTCCGCCGTTCTTTATAGCAAAACTTTCTGCCTGTACTGAAAGTGAATCTTTATCAAGATTTATATTATTTATTTCAGCAAGTGATGTAACTATATCAATATAAGCATTTTTATCCGGTTTTGAAAAATTAACTTTAAGTCCAAATCTTGCTGAAAGTGATATTAATTCCTGAATAGTATCGTTGCGGTGAACATCATCACCGTCTCTGTCGCTGAACCTCTCCTTTACAAGATGACGACGATTACTTGTTGCATAAATAGCTATATTATCCGCTCTCGCTGATACAGAACCTTCCAGTGTTGCCTTTAAAGCTCCAAAACAGTCATCATCTGATGAAAATGACAAATCATCTATAAACAATATGAATTTAAGCGGATTTTTGCTTATACTGTCAATTATATGTGGAATATCCCTCAACTGTTCTTTTGTGACTTCAATCAGACGCAGTCCTTTAGAAGCATATTCATTTACTATCGCTTTTACTGTAGATGATTTTCCTGTTCCCGCATCTCCATAAAGCAATGTATTCTGTGCAGGTTTGCCGTTCAGCAATGCAAGAGTATTATTTATAACTGCCTGTCGTTCTCTTTCGTATCCATAAAGATGGTCTAATCTCTGACTGTCTGGATACTTAACCGGTATTGTTTCACCGTCTTTGAGAATAAACATCTTGTTTTTTGAATACTTTCCATAGCCATATATATTTATATTGTTAATACGTTTTTTATATTCAGAAAGAAAATCGATTTCAGAAGTTCTCCACTTTGGCAGAAATATCTTGCATTCCAGAACATCTTTTAAATCTTCCTGAAACTGCTCCGGAGTGATTAATGAAAGCATCTGGAGCGTTTCAAGTTCATTTTTTACACATTCTTCAATATATACATCAAATTCAATTCCCTGAGCTTTTCCTATAATATAGAAATTCTCATCTTCAAGAGTTTTCTGCAATACATATTCACTGAAATTAATATTATTTTTATAAAGCTCCTCTGCAAAATCTCTGTATTTATTGATAAAATTATATTCATTTTTATCTTCTAAAAACATTGGCAAGGTGTGATATACAAGACCCGCCATTTCAGCGATTACATCATCATATCTGAGATTTGAAAAAACTACCAAAGATTCAAGTCTTAGATTTATTTCTTCATATTTTTCGTATAGTTCACACAATTCCATTATAATATCGCTTCCAATATCTTTTCAGTCATTTCAATACAGCCAAGAGGTTCAATTCCTGAATCTCCTACAAGGTCAGCCGTCCTGTAGCCATTTTCAAGAACAGTATCAACAGCTTTTTCGATAGTATCTGCTTCTTTCTGTAAATCAAAGGAATAACGGAGCATCATTGCTGCTGAAAGTATTGTTGCTATAGGATTTGCCTTGTTCTGACCGGCAATATCAGGTGCTGAACCGTGGATTGGTTCATACATTCCACATTTTGACTCGCCAAGAGATGCTGATGGAAGCATTCCTATTGAACCTGTTATCTGTGATGCCTCATCTGAAAGAATATCGCCGAACATATTTGAAGTTACAACAACATCAAACTGCTTTGGATTCTTTACAAGCTGCATTGCTGCATTATCTACAAGCATATCAGTACAGGTAACTTCCGGATAATCCTTAGCCATATCATGTATTATACTTCTCCAGAGACGTGATGTTTCAAGTACATTGGCCTTATCAATGCTTATAAGATTCTTTCCTCTCTTCATAGCAGTTTCAAAAGCAACTTTTGCAATTCTCTTTATTTCCATTTCACTGTAAGCTTCTGTATCATAAGCTTCCGGTCCATATTTGCCGTCACGTCTGCCACGTTCTCCAAAATAGATACCACCTGTAAGTTCACGGACTATAACTAAATCAAAACCCTTTGCAACTATATCCTGACGGAGAGGTGATGCCTCTTTAAGTGCAGGATAAAGCTTTGCTGGTCTTAAATTGGTAAAGAGTCCAAGTGCTGAACGGATTCCGAGAAGTGCTTTTTCAGGTCTCTTGTCACCTGCAAGATTATCCCACTTATATCCGCCTACTGCTCCGAGAAGTACACTGTCACTTGCAAGACAGCCTTCAACCGTTTCTTTAGGAAGTGGCTCACCTACTGCATCAATAGCACAGCCTCCTATGAGATATGGTGTAAAATTGAATTTATGTCCGAACTTTTCACCGATTTTTTCAAGCACTTTTACAGCACTATCCACTATTTCAGGGCCTATTCCGTCACCTTTAAGCAATGCAATATTAAATTCCATCAGAAAATTCTCCTTACTTTATAATTCCGTTTGCAATTGATGATATAAGACCACCATTTTCAATAATCTGCTGAACAAATTCAGGAAATGGAGCTGTCTTATATTGCTTGCCTGTAGTTTTATTATAAATTATGCCATTATCCATATCGGCTTCAACAATATCACCTTCAGAAATTTCTTCGGCAGCCTCAGGACATTCAACAATTCCAAGACCTATATTTATTGAATTTCTGTAGAAAATTCTTGCAAAACTCTTAGCTATTACAAGTGATATACCGCTTTCCTTGATTGCAATAGGTGCATGTTCTCTTGATGAACCACATCCAAAATTCTGACCTGCTACCATAATATCACCGGCTTTAACTCTACTTACAAATGTAGTATCCAAATCCTCCATACAGTGAGATGCAAGTTCTTTCTTATCGATAGTATTCAAATATCTTGCTGGAATGATAACGTCTGTATCAACGTTATCGCCGTATTTTATAACGCTTCCTGTATACTTCATAATTACATAACCTCCTCAGGACTTGAAATTTTACCGGTTATTGCACTTGCTGCTGCTACTTCAGGACTTGCAAGGTATACTTCTGATTCAGGGTGACCCATTCTTCCTACAAAATTTCTGTTAGTAGTTGCAACGGCTCTTTCACCCTTTGCAAGTATTCCCATATGTCCGCCGAGACAAGGACCGCATGTAGGAGTAGATACAACTGCACCGCTCTCTATAAATATTTTGAGAAGTCCCATTTCCATAGCTTTAAGATATATATCCTGTGTTGCAGGGATTATGATAGCTCTTACATTCTTTGCAACCTTTTTGCCCTTCATAATTTTAGCAGCCGCAATCAAATCTTCAAGACGACCATTTGTACATGAACCTATTACAACCTGATCAATTTTTATATCGCCTATTTCATCAAAAGTCTTTGCATTTTCCGGAAGATGTGGGAACGCTACTGTTGACTTGATTTCTGATAAATCTATTTCAATTACTTCATCATATTCAGCATCATCATCAGCTTTATATATTATTGGCTGTTTTGAACTGTGTTCCTTGATATATTCAAGTGTAATATCATCAACTTCAAATATTCCATTTTTAGCACCTGCTTCAATTGCCATATTTGCAATACAAAGTCTGTCACTCATTGAAAGACTTGCAAGACCTTCACCTGTAAATTCCATAGAACGGTATAATGCACCGTCAACGCCGATTTTACCTATAATATGAAGTATTACATCTTTTCCTGATACATATTTATTAAGCTTGCCTTTGAGTACAAATTTTATAGCTGATGGAACTTTGAACCAAGCTTTGCCTATAGCCATACCACAAGCCATATCAGTAGAACCTACACCTGTTGAGAATGCACCTAATGCACCATATGTGCATGTATGTGAATCCGCACCTATTACAGTATCTCCAGCAACAACAAGTCCTTTTTCCGGAAGAAGTGCGTGTTCAATACCCATCTGACCTACATCATAGAAATTTGTAACTTCCTTTTCACCGCAGAAATCACGGCACATTTTACACTGTTCGGCTGCCTTGATATCCTTATTCGGTGCAAAATGGTCCATCACCATTGTTACCTTATCTTTATCAAATACAGCATCTTTTCCAAGCTTGTTAAACTCTCTGATTGCTACTGGTGATGTAATATCATTGCCGAGTACCAAATCGAGATTAACAAGTATAAGCTGACCGCTTTCTACACTTTCAAGTCCTGCATGTGCTGCAAGGATTTTTTGTGTCATTGTCATACCCATGTGTATCATTCCTTTCAGATATTATTTTTATTAAGTTTCTTTCATCAAAATCATTCCGTCGCCTAAATCCGCTTCACTTCTTGAAACAAAACCAAATTTTTTATAGAAATTTTCTTTACCTTTAGACGCTCCTAGATAAGTTCGTATATTAGGACTTTTTGATTTTAATCTTTCTACTTCCAACAAAATAAATTCTATTAGCTTTGAACCTATTTTTATTCCCTGAAATTCAGGAATAACCATAACGTCCTGAATATATAAAAATAAAGTTTTATCACCAATCAGCCTTGCATATCCAACTATTTGGTCATCGTTAAATGCACAAATTGAATATATAGTATTATTTAAAGCCTCAGCAACTATATTTTCATTTTCAACGCCCCATCCAACTTGTTGTGTTAAAAAATTATATTGATGTACTGTTGGTTTTTCTTCTACAAATCTTATCATAATGTCACCATTAAATACTCTATTTATTAATTATAGCACCCTTATCTGCTGATGATACCATTTTTGAATAACGTCTGAGATAGCCTGTAATATCATTCTTAACTTTTATTTCAGTAGTCTTTTTACGTTCTTCAAGTTCTTCATCTGAAACTTCAAGATTAATAGAATATTCAGGAATATTTATAGAAATAATATCGCCATCTTTTACATATGCAATATTTCCGCCGTTTACAGCTTCAGGAGATATATGACCTATCGCAGCACCTCTTGTAGCACCACTGAAACGACCGTCAGTAATAAGAGCAACGTCCTTATCAAGACCCATTCCGGCAATTGCCGATGTAGGTGAAAGCATTTCTCTCATACCCGGACCTCCTGCAGGACCTTCATATCTGATTACTACAACGTCTCCGGCTTTAATTCCTCCGGCATAGATTACCTTGATAGCCTCTTCTTCACTGTCAAATACTTTAGCAGGTCCTTTGTGTACGAGCATTTCCTTTGCAACTGCACTTCTCTTTACTACACAACCATCAGGTG
This sequence comes from uncultured Clostridia bacterium, assembly GCA_947175655.1. Lineage (GTDB taxonomy): Bacteria > Bacillota > Clostridia > Oscillospirales > Ruminococcaceae > Ruminococcus. Next base: position 17,315 of record CAMWNQ010000006.1, read on the forward strand.
CAAGATTTCCACGAAGAACTGCAATTCCGCCTGTTTGACTATAAGGATTTTCAATTGGTCTTATAATTTCAGGATTGAGATTTTTACAATTTTCAATATTTTCTCCTACTGTCTTGCCTGTACAGGTCATACAGTCAGTATTGATGAGATTTTTCTTGCTGAGTTCATTAAGAACAGCATATACTCCGCCGGCTTCATTGAGTTCTTCCATATATGTGTGACCTGCCGGTGCGAGATGACAAAGATTAGGAGTCTTTGCACTGATTTCATTAGCTATATCAAGATTTATTTCAATACCACATTCATTAGCTATTGCCGGAAGATGAAGCATACTATTTGTTGAACAACCAAGTGCCATATCTGCTGTAAGAGCATTATAAAATGCTTTTTCAGTCATAATATCACGTGGACGGATATTATTTCTATAAAGTTCCATTACCTGCATACCTGCTTTTTTTGCAAGTCTGATTCTTTCTGAATATACTGCAGGAATAGTTCCGTTGCCTTTAAGACCCATTCCAAGTACTTCAGTAAGACAGTTCATTGAATTAGCTGTATACATTCCGGAACATGAACCACAAGTCGGACAGGTTTTATTTTCATATTCACAAAGTTCTTCAGCTGTTATCTTATCAGCTGTATATGCTCCAACTGCCTCAAACATACTTGAAAGACTTGTTTTCTTTCCTTTGACATGACCTGCAAGCATAGGACCTCCGCTTACAAATATAGTAGGAATATTAACTCTTGCTGCTGCCATAAGAAGTCCAGGAACATTCTTATCACAGTTTGGAATCATTACAAGAGCATCAAAATGATGTGCAAGTGCCATACATTCTGTTGAATCTGCAATCAAATCACGTGTTACAAGAGAGTATTTCATACCCTTATGTCCCATTGCTATACCATCACATACTGCAATAGCAGGAAATACAACAGGTGTACCGCCATTCATAGCTACACCGAGCTTTACAGCCTCAACAATTTTATCTATATTCATATGACCTGGTACTATTTCATTATATGATGAAACAATTCCAACCAAAGGACGTTTCATTTCTTCACCGGTCATTCCAAGAGCATTAAAAAGAGAACGCTGTGCTGCCTTTTCCGCACCATCACAAAAGAAATTTCCGCTCATTTTTTCACCTCATATTTATTTTAATTATACTAATTTATATATTATTATCAAACAGCTTTATATATCATCATTTCCCGAAACAGCCATTAAAAAAGTTAAAATAAAGATTAAAGCTGACATAAGAAGTATATATACTCTCATATACCAATCCCTTTTTATCAAAAAAGCGCTGCTCTCCTGAATCAAATCGGGAAAGCAGCTTAGTACAGTCCGATTACACAATGCAAACGGATATTTATATATTAGTTATTGATAAACTTGTCTTCTTCGTTATTCCAGCTGTAAAGCTTTCTGATTTCTTCACCTACCTTTTCAGATGGGTGTTCTGATGCAAGCTTTCTCATAGCTCTGAAGTGAGCCTGTCCGCCAGCCTCTGACATATCAAGAAGGAATTCCTTAGCAAATGAACCGTCCTGAATGTTCTTGAGAATCTGTTTCATAGCCTTCTTAGTATCTTCTGTGATAATCTTAGGACCTGTAATATAGTCACCATATTCAGCTGTATTTGAAATTGAATATCTCATACCTGCAAAACCACTCTGATAGATAAGGTCAACGATGAGCTTCACTTCGTGAATACATTCAAAGTAAGCATTTCTTGGGTCATAACCAGCTTCAACAAGTGTTTCAAAACCAGCCTGCATTAATGCACATACACCGCCACAGAGAACTGCCTGTTCACCGAAGAGGTCTGTTTCTGTTTCTGTTCTGAATGTTGTTTCAAGAACGCCTGCTCTTGCTCCGCCGATTGCAAGACCATAAGCAAGTGCGAGGTCTTTAGCCTTTCCTGTAGCGTCCTGATGTACTGCTACGAGACAAGGTACACCCTTTCCAGCCTGATATTCACTTCTTACTGTATGTCCAGGACCTTTCGGTGCAATCATTGTAACGTCAACATCTGCTGGAGGTACAATCTGTCCGAAGTGGATAGCAAAACCGTGAGCAAACATAAGCATTGCACCTGATTTAAGGTTAGGAGCAATATCCTTCTTGTACATTGAAGCCTGCTTTTCATCATTAATGAGAATCATAATAACATCAGCCTGTTTAGCAGCTTCAGCAGCAGTGAAAACTTCAAATCCCTGTTTTACAGCCTTATCCCAAGACTTGCTTCCTTCATAAAGACCAATAATAACTCTGCCGTTTTCGCCGAGTGATTCCTTAGCATTAAGAGCGTGAGCGTGACCCTGACTTCCATAACCAATTACTGCGATTGTCTTGCCATAAAGTAATGATAAATCGCAATCTTCCTGATAGAAAACTTTTGCCTTCTGTTCCATTTTTAAAGACTCCTTTTATTATGTTAAATTAAAAATTTATGTTAATTGCCTTTAAGACAATTATTACCTCTTTCAAGTGCAACTATACCTGTACGGCACATTTCCATAATGCCGAAAGGTTTGAGAAGTTCTATAAAGGCATTAACCTTTGTTGATTCTCCTGTAAGTTCGCAGCATAAAGATGTTGTTGAGTAGTCGATAATCTTTGAACGGAATATATCAACCGCTGCAAGGATATCCTGACGTGTTTCAGGGCAGTTCTTAACTTTTATTAAAAGAAGCTCTCTTTGAACAGTATCATTTTCAAGAACCTTTGCTTCCTTTACATCATGAAGCTTATAAAGCTGTCTTAAAATCTGTTCTTTTGTGTATTCATCGCCCCTGAATGAAATAGTAATTCTTGAGAATTCACTTGATTCAGTTTCGCCTACTGTAAGACTGTCGATATTAAATCCACGTCTTGTAAACATACTTGAAACTCTTGTTAAAACACCAGAAATATTAGATACAAGTACTGCAATTACAAAATGTTTCATTAATTGTCACCTCCAATATATGTAATCATCTCATCAATTGAACCACCCGGAGGAAGCATAGGCAATACAAATTCGTCACAGTCAACAGCACAATCAATAACAACCGGAGCATTTTCATTAAATGCCTTAGGGAATACTTCTTCAAGTTCTTCTGTTGTAAATACTCTGTAGCCCTTTGCACCGAAAGCCTCTGCAAGCTTTACAAAATCGGTTTTTCTTTCAAGAGTAGTATTTGAATAGTGCTTATCAAAGAAAAGTGTCTGCCACTGTCTTACCATACCAAGTACACCATTATTCATAATGACAATAACCATAGGAATCTGATTTGTTACAGCAGTTGCAAGTTCATTAAGATTCATTCCGAAACTTCCGTCACCTGTATAGAGAACTACTTTATTTCCGGTAGCCATATTAGCACCTATTGCAGCACCCATACCAAATCCCATAGTACCAAGTCCGCCACTTGAGATAAACTTTCTTGATTTTTCAAAAGGACATCTCTGAGCAGCCCACATCTGATGCTGTCCGACATCTGTAGCAACTATAGTATCTGCATCAGTAGTCTTACTGATTATATCAATAATATTGAACGGTGTCAATGCCTTTGAGTCAATAAGCATATCATTTTCTTCCTTTTTAAGCTGTTTAACTCTTTCAGACCATTGAGCATTCTTCTTTTCCTGAACAAGTTCTGTAAGTCTTGCGAGAGCGTCTTTTACATCACCCTCTATTCCAAGATATACAGAAATATTTTTCTGAATTTCAGCACCATCAATATCTATATGTATAATTCTTGCCTTTTTAGCAAATTTTTTGATATTTCCAGTAGCTCTGTCGCTGAATCTTGCACCACAGGCAATAATCAAATCAGCTTCATTTTCTGCCATTGATGATGCATAATGACCGTGCATTCCCTGCATACCAAGATATCTTTCATTACTTGAAGGTATTGCAGAAAGACCCATCATACTACAACCTATAGCAGCATCAATCTTATCAGCAAACTTTTGAACTTCTTCAGAAGCATTTCCGGCAATGATACCACCACCACAATAAATATATGGTTTTTCAGCCTCTGCAATAATTTCAGCAGCTTTTTTAAGAAGAGAACTGTCTGCCTTTTTCATCGGATAAGGTTCTTCAACAGGTTTATTTTCAAATTCACACATACTTACCTGTACATCTTTTGGAATATCAACAAGAACAGGTCCAGGTCTTCCGGATTTTGCAAGCTTAAATGCAAGACGGATTGTATCAGCTAAATCCTCAACTTTTTTTACAATAAAATTATGCTTTGTTATAGGCATAGTAACACCTACAATATCAACTTCCTGAAAACTGTCTCTTCCTATAAGACTACATGGAACGTTACCTGTAATTGCAACCATAGGTATAGAATCAAGATAAGCTGTAGCTATACCTGTAACCAGATTTGTAGCACCAGGACCGGAAGTTGCAAGAACAACTCCAGTTTTTCCAGTAGCTCTGGCATAACCGTCAGCAGCATGTGAAGCACCTTGTTCATGAGCTGTAAGAACATGTTTTATTCTATCTTTATTAAGATAAAGTTCATCAAAAAGATTTATAACCTGTCCACCCGGATAACCGAAGATAACATCACAGCCTTGTTCAATCAGAGTTTCAACAAAAATTTTTGCACCTGAAATCTTCATAACTTAAAAAATTCCTTTCATAATTTTTAATTTAACAAAAAAACAAAAGCCTCCGGCGGCTGCCGAAGGCGAATACCCAGCAATTCTGAACTCCAAATAAAAACAAAATAAGTATTCAGAATGTTAAAGCTCAGGCATAACAGCAGCACAATAAAGAATGATTAGAAAAACGACTGTTCACATCACCGACAATTTTGACTATAACATTTTTTGATATGACAAATTCTGATTTAATGAACAAAGTCATAAGTCACACTCCCCTGCTAAAAAAATACCTGATAATAATATCATATCACTTTAATAAGATAAAATCAATAAGCAAGGAAGTTTTTTTAAATTAAAAGCATTTTTTTCAACAATTCAGTAAATTATTTGTCTGTTTTGACCATAAAGTTTACTGCACTTATCAATGCTTTTATTGAGGACGTTACAATATCAGTATCAATGCCAGTTCCCCAGAATCGTCTGTTATTTTCATCTGATATTTCCACATATGATACTGCCTTTGCACTTGAACCATTTTCAAGAGCATGTTCCTCATAGGTTTCTATTTTATATTTTAAACCTGTATATGATTTAACAGCATTACTTACAGCATCAAGCCTGCCGTTTCCTGAATTCGATGCTACTGCATTTCTTCCGTTGTAAATCATAGATACTGTAGCTTCTATACCGTTTTTCTGCACATAATGCACTTCAGTAACTTCAACAGGAGTAGTAATATTAACATAATTTTCCATAAAGATACTATATACTTCATCAGGGAATAATTCCTTATGTGCTTTATCAGAAATATCTTTTACATGATAGCCAAAAACCTCACGCATTTTTTTAGGAAGATTATATCCATATTTTGTTTCAAGGAGATATCCTATACCACCTTTTCCAGACTGGCTGTTAATTCTTATAACATCAGCTTCATATTCTCTTCCAACGTCCTTAGGGTCTATAGGGAGATAAGGAACAGTCCATTTATCACAGTTCTTTTCCTCACGCCATTTCATACCCTTAGCAATAGCGTCCTGATGTGAACCACTGAAAGCTGCAAATACGAGCTGTCCACTGTAAGGCTGTCTTTCATACACATGCATTCTTGTAACTTTTTGATAAAGTTCAGTAATTTCAGGCATATTTGAAAAATCAAGTTCAGGGTCAACCCCTTGTGAATACATATTCATAGCGAGAGTTACTATATCAACATTGCCGGTTCTTTCACCATTTCCAAAAAGAGTACCTTCTATTCTGTCGGCACCGGCAAGAAGTCCCATTTCACTGTCAGCAATTGCACAGCCTCTGTCATTATGAGGATGAAGAGAAATTATGACATTTTCACGGCAATTAATGTTATCACACATATATTCAACCTGATTTGCATATACGTGAGGCATAGAATGTGAAACAGTTACAGGCAGATTGAGTATTACTTTATCTTCTGGTGTAGGATTCCATACATCTATAACAGCATTGCTTATTTCAAGAGCATATTCTGGTTCAGTACCTGTAAAGCTTTCAGGAGAATATTCAAATCTGAAATTTCCTTCTGTTTTCTCACGATATTCCTTGCAAAGCTTTGCACCTGAAACAGCAATATCAATAATTTCCTGCTTATTTTTTCTAAATACCTGTTCACGCTGTGCCACAGATGTTGAATTATAAAGATGAACTATTGCATTTTTACATCCTCTTATAGCTTCAAAAGTTTTTGCAATAATATGCTCTCTTGACTGTGTTAAAACCTGTATTGAAACATCATCAGGAATCAAATCTTTTTCAATGAGAGTACGGCAGAAGTCATATTCTGTTTCTGATGCTGCCGGAAATCCTACTTCAATTTCTTTAAATCCTATTTTTACAAGAAGTTTAAAAAATTCTAATTTTTCTTCAAGATTCATTGGCGTAATAAGTGCCTGATTTCCGTCTCTCAAATCAACACTGCACCATTGCGGAGCTTTTTCGATATATGATTTTTCTGTCCACTTCATAGAAGTTTTAGGAGCATCAAAATATTGTCTGGTATACTTTTCAAAATTCTTCATAACAAAATCCTTTCATATAAATTACAAATTGTTTATGCATAGAAACCAGCAAAGGGATATAAAAAAAGTCTCCTTTGCATTCCTGCAAAAGAGACGAAGATACAAATATACTCTCCGTGGTACCACTCTTTTTGGCATATTTTTAAATATACCCACTTAACAGCATCAAATATAGATATATATAAATAAGATATAATTAATGCTTTTCCCTGTAACGGGAGAACCCCGACCACACTTAATAATTCCAATAAAATCAGAACTTTCAGCTAGTTGCTCCGGAATGAGCTATAACCGTTTTTGCATTACTGTTTTACACCATACAACAGCTCTCTGAAAATACTTACTCACGGCTTTATTTTCCATCATTGCATTTGATAATTTAAACTTAATATATATTATAT
>CAMWNQ010000007.1 GCA_947175655.1 uncultured Clostridia bacterium
ATTATATAACAGCTACAATTCCTTATTACAAATTAATAATTTTTTTTTAATCCTCTTGCAGTTTTTTTTCTTTTGTGATATATTTATGTAAAGAAAATGTTTTTTATAAAGGAAGGATACTCAATGAAAGAAAAAATGACTGATTTTAAAGAGTCTGTGAAGAAAAAAATTCATAGTCTCAATCTGGTAAGGGAGGAAAATACAGAAAAATATAAAAATCTGAATATTTTTCTTATACTTTTCTTTCCTGTATTTATCTCCTGTATGGCAGAAATAAATCAGGGGAAATATCTTACAAATTTCGTTAAGTTCTTGACTGAAAGACCAAGCGTTATGCTTTTCAATTTTATTGTGGCATCACTGATTTTCTATATGCTTTTGGCAATAGTAAAAAAAGGCTGGCTGGCTATGCTGGTACACGGTACAATATATATGTTGCTGAGTACGGTTGAGCTTTTCAAGTACGGTACTAACGGAAATCATCTTATATTATCGGATATGAAACTTTTCAAGAGCGTAAAAAGTCTTACATCATTCGCATACATAAAAATAACTCCTAGACTTATTATATATTTTCTTATAGCTATAGCGTTTATTTCAATTGCGTTCTATTTCAATCCAAAGATGAATATGAAACCTATAAAACGTTGTATCACTGCCGGTTTCTGTGCATTGCCCTGCATTTCACTTATAGTGATACCATCTTTTTCCACTTCGGTATATTCAATATTTGATGTTGATACTACAAGTGCAAGCAATACATTCCTGCTCAATGAAAAATTTGAAAGCAACAGTCTTCTTGCATTTCTTATGGAGACTGCATCTGAAAGCTTTGAAAACAGACTTGTTGAACCTGATGAATATTCAGAAGAAGCTGTAAAAAATATTCTCAGTTCTGAAACGGTCAAATCCGGAGATTTCAACGGTGGTCAGAAACCTAATGTAATAGTAATTATGAGTGAAGCATATGCTGATTTCCGTGCGTTCGACAAACTCAATATTGATAACTCATACTATCAAAAATTCGATAATGTATGTGACGAGGGAAAATCTGGACTTCTTATCTCCCCTACATATGCAAGCTTTACAGTACGTTCAGAATTTGAACTTCTTTTCGGACTTCCTGTACGTTCTCTTAACGACCCGAATATGCCACAGAGACTTCTCTCTGAAAGAGAACAACCAGCAATGGCACAATACTATAAGGACTGGGGATATAATACAGCTTATGTGCATCCGTTCTACAGCGGATTCTATAACCGTGACAAAATATATGAAAGATTCGGATTCGACCAGATGATTTTTGAAGAAGATTTCACTGTTCCGGTTGAAAGATATGGAACTTATATTGATGATGCTACTATATTCAGTCAGATTGAAAAACTCCTCGGTGAAAGTGATAACCCTATGTATATACATACAACTACAATGCAGAATCATCAGCCATATAATCAGGGTGAAGACCCAGACGCAGAATTTGAAAACTATCTCCAGTGGATACAGCATACAAATGAAGGTCTTGAAGATTTCCTCGGCAGACTTGAACAGCTTGATGAACCTACTCTTGTATTTATGGTAGGCGACCACTTCCCTTCACTCAAAGGCGGTTCAGGAGTATATGAACAGCTTGGAATAAATGGTCAGAACTGTAGCATTGTATATGAACAGAAATATCTGCTCTGGAGTAACTATGATGCCGATTTCTCAGTAGTACCTGATGAAAAATTCTCATTTTTCTATGTGCCTTATGTTCTTATGAATATAATAGATGCTCCAAGAGATGAATTTATACAGAGAATGAATGAATACTTTGAAAAAATTCCTGTATATTCAACAAACTACGATAATTCGTCCGAAAAGAACAAAGAACTTGATATTCTTACTTATGACCGTGTAATCGGTGAGCTTTACTCGTCAAATCCGATACCGAAGGAAGAATTTATTTTACAGGAGACTGATTAATTATGAAAGAAATCAAAGTTGGATTAATTACAGAAATATCTGCTGTTGTAGACAAATCAATGCTTGCAGTAAACGTTGGAAGCGGAAGTCTTGAAGTTCTCGCAACACCTGTTATGATAATGCTTATGGAAAAAGCGTCCTGCCAATGCATTGCGGATTATCTCGAAAATGATGAGACTACAGTCGGCACTGAAATTAATGTAAAACATATCTCGGCAACTCCCGAAAATATGAATGTCACAATAAAATCCACAGTAACTGATGTCAATAACAGGGAAATAACATTTAAAACCGAAGCTTTTGATGATGCAGGAAAAATCGGTGAGGGCGTTCACAGAAGATTTCTGGTATATGGTGAGAAATTTACTCAGAAAGCAAAAAGCAAACTAAATTAAATACAAAAAAACAGGACGGCTTAAAAACCGTCCTTTTAATTTATAATTCATAATGCATAATTTATAATTATATGATAATTTTTAATTTTTCCTTCTTGATTATGCATTGATTTATAATTCATAATTATGAATTCTTAATTATGCATTTTTTATTACGTCTATGCCGAGAACATCAAGGCTTTCCTTGTCAACGAATGATGGGCATTCTGACATCAGTTCACTTGCATTCTGAACTTTCGGGAATGCTGTAACATCTCTGAGACTTTCAGCCTGTAACATTACCATTGCAAGACGGTCAAGACCAATTCCAAGCCCTCCGTGCGGTGGAGCTCCGTACTTATATGCTTCAACAAGGAATCCGAATTTTGCTTCAATTTCTTCATCAGTGAGACCGAGTGACTGGAACATCTTCTGCTGTAACTCATAGTCAGTGATACGGATTGAACCTGATGAAAGTTCAGTTCCATTAAGTACAAGGTCAAATGCTTTTGCTATTACCTTTTCAGGATTGCTGTCAAGATACTGTATGCAATCGTCCATAGGCATTGTAAACGGGTGATGCATTGCAAGCCAAGTCTGACTTTCATCGTCCCATTCAAAGAACGGAAATTCTGTAATCCAGAGGAAATTAAACTGATTTTCTGGTATAATATCAAGCATCTTTGCAACTTTAAGTCTTAAAGCACCAAGTACAGGAAGTGTGATTTTATTCTTGTCAGCAACTATAAGTGCAACGTCTCCCTGTTTGCATTCAATTTTTTCGAGTATTGCATTAATCTTATCTTCTGTCATAAACTTTGCAAAAGAACAGCTCGGCTTCTCATCATTCCATCTTATGAATGCAAGACCCTTAGCTCCGATTCCTTTTGCAGTTTCAGTGAGCTTGTCTATTTCTTTTCTTGTGAGTATCTTTGATGAATTCTTAGCTACTATTGCCCTTACACTTCCGCCATTCTGAATAGCTGATGTAAATACACCAAATCCGCAGTCTTTCACCAAATCTGAAATATCCTGAATTTCCATTTCAAAACGTGTATCAGGCTTATCAGAACCGAATCTTTCCATAGCTTCATTATATGTCAGACGTTTTATAGGAGTTGCTATTTCAATATCAAGAACCTTCTTAAAAAGATATGAAATAAATCCTTCTGTCATTTCAAGAATATTGTCAACATCAACAAATGACATTTCAAGGTCTATCTGAGTGAATTCAGGCTGACGGTCTGCTCTCAAGTCCTCATCACGGAAACATCTTGCAAGCTGAATATATCTGTCAAATCCCGATACCATAAGGAGTTGTTTATAAATCTGCGGTGACTGAGGAAGAGCATAGAACTTTCCGTTATGCACTCTTGACGGTATGAGATAATCCCTTGCACCCTCTGGAGTAGATTTCATCATCATAGGTGTTTCTATTTCAGTGAAATCATTTGCATAGTAGTATTCTCTGGCTGTCTGTGCAATTTTATGACGCATTATTATATTTTTTTGTAAAGGTGAACGTCTCAAATCAAGATAACGGTATTTAAGTCTGAGTTCTTCATTTACCTTTGTTTCATCAGTAATTTCAAAAGGTGTTGTCTGAGCCTTTGCAAGTATTCTGAGGTCATCAACGAGAATTTCAACGTGACCTGTGCTGATTTTATTATTTATATTTATTTCATCACGTTCCTGAACTTTTCCTTTTGCCATAAGTACATACTCACTTCTGCAAGACGATGCCTTTTCAAAAATTTCAGGACTTGTACTGTCATTGAAAGTAAGCTGAACAACACCGGTCTTGTCTCTGAGTATTATAAAAATAATACCGCCTCTGTCACGTATTCTGTCAACAAAACCGCCTACTATAACTTCTTCTCCTGCCTTAACGACTTCCCCACAGTAATGGGAACGTTTCAGACCTTTCATATTATCTGCCATAATAAAAAACCTCTCTTTATAATTTATAATTCATAATTATGAATTCTTAATTATGAATTGGTCAATATTTCCGAGCATATTGTCAAGATATAGAGCATCAAACTTATCAGCAAACTTTTCATCATCTAACGGGAGTTCAAATTGTTCCCCTGTTTTCATATTCTTTATTTTCGCTCTGTTCGCTTCAAGTTCGTTAGTTCCGAGAACAAGAGTGAATGATGCATTTATCTTATCTGCATATTTCATCTGAGCTTTTAGACTTCTGCCTACTACATCATATTCAATCCAGTGACCATATTCACGGAGAGATTTTGCAAGTGACATAGCCTTATTCAATGCAGGTTCGTCCATAGGTGCTATATAAAGATTACAAGGTTCTTTCTGCATAAATTCACAGCCCTGATTTTCCATTACCATTATAAGCCTTTCAAGTCCCATAGCAAAACCAAGTGCAGGAACGGCTTTACTTCCGAGCTGTTCTATAAGACCGTCATATCTTCCGCCTCCGCATACTGTTCCCTGAGAGCCTATGTCGGTTGAAACAAATTCAAAAACAGTCTTTGTATAATAGTCAAGACCTCTTACTATCTTAGGATTTATTTTGAAATCTATACTGAGATTTTTCAGATAACCCTGAAGCTTTTCAAAATGTTCACGGCATTCATCACAGAGATAATCAAGTATAACAGGTGCATCTTTTGCAATTTCAGAGCATATCTCACTCTTGCAGTCAAGAATACGCATAGGATTTTTTTCAAGTCTTGAAAGACAGGTATCACAGAGTTCATCTTTTTTTTCTCCGAAATATTCCTTCAAAGCCTTATGGTATTCTGCACGGCATTCCGGACAGCCTATTGAATTGATATTCAGTTCAATATTCTTTATTCCGAGATTGTCAAGAATATTTTTTGCAAGTGATATTATTTCGGCATCTGCTGAAGGCATTGAACTGCCTGCCATTTCAAGTCCGAACTGATGAAATTCACGGAGTCTTCCTTTCTGAGGTCTTTCGTGACGGAAACAGGAAAGTATATAAAAAACTCTCTGGGGCATTGCATCATTCAGAAGTCCGTTTTCAAGCATAGCACGTATAGTTCCGGCAGTGCCTTCAGGACGGAGTGTGAATTTGGTTTCCTTTGCAATGACAGTATACATTTCTTTCTGTACAACATCAGTAGTTTCTCCTACTGAACGCAAAAAAAGATTGGTATTTTCAAATGTTGGTATTCTTATTTCCTTAAATCCGAACTTTTCCGCAGTATCTCTTGCAACTTTTTCAACAGTCTGCCACTTATTAATATTCTTTGGTATTACATCTTCAGTACCGTTCGGGCGTTTTATATTAAGAGCCATTAAAAAAACATTCCTTTCAAAAAAATATATAAACTCATATTTATAATGCATAATTCATAATGCATAATTAAGAATTCATAATTCACAATTATAATTCATAATTATGAATTCTTAATTATAAATTAAAATTGTCCCCAAAAATTCAGGGACAATAATAATTGCTGATTGTCAGGAGCAGGGCATTTTGTCAGATAAGCGGTTTGCCATTTTCACGCCAGTCAAGGTCGCCACGCTCAAGGGCAAAAATAAGAGCTTCAGCTGTAGCAATATTTGTAGCAACTGGAACGTTATGAACATCACAGAGTCTGAGAAGATTCATATCCTGTTTTGCTTCGTTCGCATTATGGTTTATAGGATCTCTGAAAAACAGAAGAACATCTACTTCATTACAGGAAAGAAGTGCTAAAATCTGTTCTGCTCCCCCTTTGCCACTTAAATATTTTTTTATATTCAAACCTGTTGCTTCGCTCACAATTCTTCCTGTTGTATTGGTAGCACATAAAGAGTGCTTAGAAAGAATGCTACAGTATGCACTGCAAAACTGTACCATAAGTTCTTTTTTTGCATCGTGTGCAATAATTGCTATTTGCATTCTCTATCATTCCTTTCCTTTAAGTTATATTTGTTTATTTATCTCAATCCATGTGCTTTCGCACAACATAGAATAATAAATATTATTCTATAAACAGTATATCACATTATTTTCATAATGTAATACTATATTAAGCATTCTTTATAGTAAGAGGGATATAGTCACCCTGAAGACGTTTTGATATTGCATCAAAAGCACGGAGACTGTCTGAATTTGTAGGTATAGCCTGACCTTTACCCATTGATACTGCAAGCGAGAAGTCTTCCGGAATAACTCCGATAAGCTGAACCCCGATAGTATCGATTATTTCATCAAGATTTGAAACAAGAGAACTTCCAATAATCTTATTTGTAACCTTATTTATAATAAGACGCTGGCTTTTGTTGCCTCTGTTATAGAATTCATCAGACATCATATTGGCATCTCTTATACATACAGGGTCAGGAGTAGTAAGAATCAGTATAAGATTAGCCTGTGCTACTATATCAAATACATGGGAATTTATACCTGCACCCGTATCAATAATAATAAATTCAAAATACTTCTTTACAGAACGGCAAATGTCAATAATCTGTTCAACTGTAACAGTGGAAAACGGGTTTTTAGGTGCACAAAGAATACTTAAATTGCTTGCCATTTTAACTTGTGTTATAGCATCAAGTGCTGATTTTTTTCCGCTTATAACATCGCTCAAATCTGAATTAACCTCACCACCCATACCAAGCATAATATCAAGACAACGAAGACCGAAATCAAGTTCAATAATCAAAGTACGATGACCCTGTTTAGCAAGGGTATATCCAAGACCGGCACAGACTGTTGACTTTCCTGTACCACCTTTTCCAGATGTAACAGCAATAATTTTAGGCATAATAAATCAATTCCTTTTCAAAAAATAACAATAAAGCATATTATACAAGCTTACTTACTATTATAACACAATTTTCCTGAATGTCAAAGAAGTTTTAAAAAAAAAAGAAATTATTGTGCAAATTAATAGTTTTCCATAATAATCATTGTGTATTTTAACTATAAGCAAATTATGTAGATTCATAATTCATAATTAAGAATACATAATTATGAATTAATTCAAAAAGTTCTTGACTTTTTCTGAAAAATATAGTATAATGAATTCGTGACCAGACTATACGGCAGCGGAAACGTTTTTTATGTTTACGAGGAAAGTCCGGGCATCACAGAGCAAGGTAACTGCTAACGGCAGCCGGGGGCGACCTTAGGGCTAGTGCAACAGAAATATACTTCCATACTTCCGGTTTTTCATAATCTTCCGGAACTATGGTAAAGGTGGAAAGGCGAGGTAAAAGCTCACCAGAGTGCAGGAGACTGTACTGCTATGTAAACCCTACCTGATGCAACGTCTATTGGTGCTTCATATCTTAACGTCTGCTCGGCGGATATGAAGTAATGACGGCTTGAACTCATCGGCAACGATGAGTCTAGATAAATTGCCGTACACGACAGAACCCGGCTTATCGGTCTGGTCACTTCCTTCTTTTTTATACATTTTTTAAATCCACGTGCTTTCGCACGACATAGAATAATAAATATTTAAATATATTATGTATATGCATATAACAAAATATGAGGTATTTTTTTATGAAAAAATTTCCGGTAATTACAGCACTATTATCAGTGCTTATTTTTATGCTTTGTGGCTGTGAGACAGTCCCAAGTTTTTCAGGGAAATCCGAAGTATCAGAAATTATGATTCCTTTGAGTCAGCCTGATTTGGAATTTTCAATTCCTCAGTCCTTTTCTGAAACCTCAACAGAAAATAACAATAAAGCATACATCTTCAACAATGCTTCAATAATAATCAACGAAGACAAACTGAATGAAGCAGTTCCGAATCTTACAGAGTATGTAAAATATTCAAAGGAACTCTATCGCTCAGCTACTGACAAATACACTCAGATAAGTGAGGAAGAAACAACTGTAAACGGTCTTGATGCTGTTATAACAGAATTCGTCTATGAAATAAACGGAGAATCAGATATACTTTCTATGCAGTGTATAGTCGGATTTTTATATGATGCTTCTGAAAATCCGGAAAAAGTCTATATCGTCACCTGTAAATCGGACTCCGAAAGCTATCCAAACTATAAACAAGGCTTTCTGAATACAATAAATAGCGTAAAATTAAAATAATATCAAAAAAGAGAGGATTTCTATGATTAAAGGCATTATTTTTGATATGGACGGTCTTATGATTGATACCGAAAAACTCCTTGTAAAATTCTGGAGACAGTCAGCTTCTGAATATGGTTTCAATATGACTGATGAAGATGTTTTCGGCATCAGAAGTATGTCACATAAACTTGCCGTACCTCACTTAAAAAATATATTCGGCGAAAGCTTTGATTATTACACAATACGTCAGAAACGTATTGAACTGATGAATAACTACATCGAAAAAAACGGCATCGAGATAAAAAAAGGACTGTTTGAACTTCTTGATTATCTCAGAGAAAATAACTACAGAATTGCAGTTGCAACCGCTACACCATATGAACGTGCCGAAAACTATCTCCACCAAATAAACGCATTCGATTACTTTGACAAAATAATCGGCGGAAATATGATTGAAAACGGAAAGCCTGCACCCGATATATACCTTACAGCATCAGATGAAATCGGTCTTAAGCCGTCCGAATGCATCGCACTTGAAGACTCGCCGAACGGTATAAAATCCGCTTATTCGGCAGGTTGTAAACCTGTGATGATTCCCGACCTAACTCCGCCTGATGATGAAATAAAACCAATGCTTTACGGAATATGCGAAAGCCTCGACCAAGTAATACAAATACTGAATCTTCAAGGAGAGAAAAAATATATGAGCAGTTCATCTGAAATTTTTGAAATACCAAAGTATTATTATTTCCATTCAGGAAACAACTACAGCGGTAGTAAAGGCAATTTCAACTATAAAATAATAACTTCAGATAAAATAAAATGTCTTGTATGGCACGGCAAATTATGTTCTATGAAAGCAGTAATAGAAAATGAAAAGGAATTTGAAAAGTCCGAGGAAGGTTTCGCCAGTCTTATAAAATGGCTCGAAGAACAATTCATGATTCTTAATTTATAATTATGCATTATACTTAAAGGCGTTTGGAAATAATTCTTTAAGAGTATGCATTCCGTCAGACAGAATTATTTTAAAATCATCGTCGCAGAATTCACTCATCACCTGAAGACAAGCTCCACACGGAATGCACGGATTTTCTTTTCCATATATGGCAATCGCCTCAAAATCCTTTTTCCCCTCTGATACCGCCTTGAATATAGTCGTTCTTTCAGCACAGACAGTCAACGAAAATGACATATTTTCAATATTAGCACCCGTAAATATTTCACCGTCTGATGTAAGGATTGCAGAACCTACTGAAAAATTTGAATAAGGCGAATATGATTTCAAAGACGCTTCAACTGCCATATCATAAAGTTTCTTATACTTATCCATTGCTTTTTACCTTACGTTTAGTACCATCCGGTTCAACAATATAGGTATTGTCGAGCTGTGCGGAAAGACTTCTTTTAAAAGCCTCACGGTATTCATTTCTGAGTTCTGTCTGTTCGAGCTTTTCGGCATCAGTCAGACCCTCAGTTCTTGATTTTCTTGCAAGGAAATTTATTCTTTCAAGTTTTGCATTATCCATTTTTTATACACCTCTCTGTTGAATTTTTATTTTATTATATCACAGTTTTTTATACTTTTCAAGGGGGTTTTAATTTTGAAAACAGCAATTGTAACAGGTGGTTCAGGAGGCATCGGGTCAGCGATATGCCGAATGCTTGCTGAAAACAATTATTTTGTATATGTAAATTACAGTTCGTCTAAAGAAAAAGCCATAAAGCTTGCAGAAGAAATACATGGCAGTGCAATAAAATTTGATATTTCAGACCGTGAGCAGGTAAATAATGCAATAAATTCAATAGGACAAGTTGACCTGTTGATAAATAATGCCGGTATTTCAGAAATAAATACTTTCGACTCTGTATCACCTGAAAAAGCAGACCGAATACTCAATATAAACTTAAAAGGAACTCTGAACTGTTCACGTGCAGTAATTCCGGATATGATACACAGAAAATCAGGAGTTATAATAAATATTTCATCAATATGGGGACAGTGCGGTGCATCGTGTGAGGTTGACTATTCCGCATCAAAAGCCGGGGTAATAGGATTTACAAAAGCTCTTGCAAAGGAACTTGCACCCTCCGGAATACGTATAAACTGTATAGCCCCCGGATTTATTATGACTGATATGAACAGTAATTTTTCCGAAAGCGACCTGCAACTGATAAAAAATGACATACCACTTGGTATTTTTGGAACTCCACAAGATATTGCAAACGCAGTTATGTTTTTTGCATCTGAAAAATCGTCATTTATAACCGGTCAGATTTTAGGAGTAAACGGCGGAATGAATATATAATATATAATTCATAATTTATAATGCATAATTATTAATTATGCCTTTTTAATTCTCGTTTCAGCATTATTATAAAAGGGGTACTGAAAAGCACCCCTTATTTTTTTATTTATTATTAGGATTTAACAGGAAGTTCAGTTACTATCTTTGCAAGATACTGCTGAATTGCAAGAGCATCATCAGCTGTAATACCGTTTCCTGTTGCGTGAACGTCAGAATTTAAAAGACCAGGCTGCATAATCCTATTGGCCTCAGGATTTCCAACATATGCAGCAACTGCTACAACATCGGCAACATCAACTGTACCATCGTTGTTTGCATCGCCCCAAAGTCCTTTAGAAACTGACATAGTAGTTACAGTTGTCTGAATTGCTTCGGTAGTCTTCGGAACTTCAGTAGTTGCCTGTGTAGGGTCGGGCTTTGACTGTGATTCATAGCTATAAAGATTTTCAGGAAGTTCATCAAGAGAAATACAATAATCACTTGTATACATTGTCTTGAGGTCTTCAACAGTGTTAAACATAGGGTCAGAAAGGAAGTTTGTGCTAGGTGAACCTCCGTCATACCAAGGACAGAAATAGAGCCAGCCGGCTTTTTCATCAAGAATATTCTGGAGTGTAGGAATGCTGTCGTTTTCAGCCATAGCTACCATTTTCTTTCCTTCATACTTTTCAACAAGAGCATAGAATGTACTGCTTATAGCACTATCGTTGTGAGTTAAAACAGGCTGTCCTGTTGACCAGTCAGTACAGTTATATTTATCATATGCAACAAGGTCTACATATTCATCACCTGGATACCAGTCTCTGGAAGTATCAAATGCATAGCTGTTCCATTCCCAGATAATATTATGGAGTCCATATTTTTCAGTAAGAGTCTTGTACATAAGTCTCCAGAGGTCTTTATAAACGGCTGAACCGTCCTGACCCCACCAGAACCAAGAACCGTTTTCACCGCCACCGCCTTCAGCTTCGTGAAGAGGTCTGAAAATGAGTGGAATATTTTCGTCCTGAAGCTTCTGAATTTCAGATGCAAGAACATCAAGACAAAGCATAAAGTATTCATATTCCTTTGTACCCTCTACAATAGCTTTTGAAGTATCGAAATCAGTAGCTGGTATAGTTTTATGATCATCTGCCCATACTCCATATGTAGCCTGACTCCAGTCTATCTTATCACCTATATTATAATTTGCAAAATTAACAGGTACAGTAATATGCCAAGAAGATGTTATGATACCATTTTTATTTTTTACCCAGTCAATCATTCTTTCAGTAGTACCGTCATCACTGCCATAAAGAGGGTTGCAGGCATTAAGATAGTCAAAACCTCTTATAGCCGGATATACTCCTGTTTTTTCCTTGATATATTCAAATTCATATTCAAAATCGTGAGGACCATATTTATATATTTCCTGCTGACCTGAAATAACATGTTTTCCATATGAATCAGCAAGGAAGTTCATAAGTGACTGAGTTTCCTTTGTAGCCTTAGGGTCACTGAGTTTGTTTGAGCCTACAAGTGCAGGAAGTTCAGCAGTCTTTGCAACTATATAGTCAAACATAGTCCAGCCCCAGCTACTCTCAATCTTCAATGTATTAACACCCTTTGTGAGCTTGAATTTACCGATTGAAGCTTCTGCAAATTCATCATTAGGACTGAAAACAATCTGACCCTGGGGAGCATCATTAATATAGAAATTTTGTGTTTTTGAACCGCTTGCAGTAGGAAGATTGTAGCATACCATTAATTCATACATTCCTGTTTCAGGAACTTCAACATCAACGCTTATTGTATCACCTGCATCACGGAGATAAACATATCCATCACCGGAAAATCCTTTTTCTTCTGTTTCTACCTTGGTAGCTGTACCTGTAATAACACCATTTTCAAATTCAGCCTTATTGCCACCGTCAACAGCAAAAACTGCGGATAATGCTGAAAGTGAACTTACAGCAAGTACAGACGCCACAACAGCGGAACTGATTTTTTTTGTTAATTTTGAAACCATTTTTAACCCTCCAATTCAAAATTCAATGTACACATTATACCATATTTTTTTAACAATGTCAAGATAATTTATAATTCATAATTATGCATTCTTAATTATGCATTTTTAAAATATTTTTTCTATAAACTGTCGGAGTTACCCCTGCAACCTTTTTAAACTGTCTCATAAAATGTTCATCACTGTCATATCCGCACATAGCAGCTGTCTGTGATACTGTACAGGAAGTAGTGCTTAATATTTCCTTTGCCTTGTCAATCTTGCATATTATCACATCAGAAATACAGGATATTCCGAAAATCTCACGGTATATATGCTGAAAGTACGATTTTGACATATTCACCTCTGATGCCATAAGTTCAACAGTCCATTTTATCTGGGGATTCTGATATATTTTCTGTCTAAGTCCGATTAATTCACCATAATGAGGGTCTGATGATTGCTGTGACATACCCTTTATTCCACTTGTTTCACTTATTTTTATGAGGATTGCTTTTATAAGACTGTCAATCATCTTACTTCTGTTTATGCTGAGCGAATAAAACTCATTTGTAAGATTTCTTATAAGTTCACTAAGGAAATTAACATCAGTATATCTTATAACAGTATCAAGCGGAATATCAAGTGATGTAAAGAAATCACCATCACCGCCTAAATTGAAACAAATCCAGTCATATATAAATATGTCTTCAAAGGAATACAAATCTATCAGGGTTTTTCTGTCATATATCACAACCGTATCTCTTTCAGCCGAAATTTTTTCATTACTGATATTCAGTACACAAGGACTCTTGAAAAGCATAAGAAAATAATTTTCATTATCACCGTTTTTTTTCAAAGCATAGTCTTTTCCGTGTATAGTATTATAGCCTATGCCTGTTATATTCAAAAAAATCACCTCATTTCGCAATAAACCGCCATTCAATATTTTTCCAGTATTCTCCGGCATAATCTATTCCGACTCTAGGAGCAGTAATTATCCCTGGTCTGAAATTGTCATCTTCAATCCAGATGTCATTACTTTCACAGATACTCATACCATTAAGCGACTTATCTATTTTCAAGAACTTAGTAAGCTTTGCAGGACCATTCAGATTTTCTCCGGCTCTTATCAGAACACATTGTGGCATATCCTTTTTACCAGTAACAATATTCATAAGCCAGTGAATACCATAGCAGAGATAAATATATATCTTACCGCTTTCACCATACAGAATTTCAGTTCTAGGAGTCTTTCCCTTTGATGCGTGACAGGCTTTATCCTCTTCACCCCTGTAAGCTTCTGTTTCAGTAATGCGAACTCTGAATTCACTGCCATCACTCAGACGATACACAAGTATCTTTCCAACCAAATCTGGTGCAACTTCGAGACAGTCACGGTTAAAAAAAACTTTATCAAGTTTCATAAAATCTCCCTTATTATTTTACTCTCAGACTTTCAGCAATCTGAACATCAGGTCTTACAAAAGCAGTCTTGTAGTTAGTAAAGATAACTTTTCCAGCCTTTGCTCCTGACGGTTTTTTTACATATTTTGCAAGACAGTAATCAACAGGTACAAGAGTGGAATCCTTTCCCCTACTGTTTACGGACGCAATTATACAAGCTTCCTCAACAGTTTTATCGGGAGGTGTTTCACCGTCAGTAAGAATAAGTACGTGAGAACCGGCAATAGATTGCGTATGAAGCCATATATCAGATTTTTCAGCACATTTGAGTGTAAGTCTGTCATTCTGTTTATTATTCCTGCCGACAAGTATAGTATAGCCGTCACTTGATTTATATTCAATAGGCGGTAATGATTTTTCGTTTCTGTTCTTATTGTTCTTGTTTGATGACGATTTTATATATCCCTCTTCAGCAAGTTCAATACGTAGCTGTAACACTTCATTTTCAGTTGATGCCCTTGTAAGAGCATCAAAAACGCTGTCTATATACTGTAATTCCTCTTCACCCTTTGCAATCTGTTCAGTAAGTTTTTTCTCAGCAGTTGCCATTTTTTTATACTCGTTATAGTAATGCTGAATATTTTGTGATGGAGTTTTCATAACATCAAGTTTTATTTCTACTTCCGGACAGTTTTCATTATAGAAATTCTGTGTTGAAAGAACGCTGTCACCCTTCTGAATTCTGTATATATTTGCAGAAAGCAAATCTCCATAAAGCTTATATATATCTCTGTTTGCACAGTTTTCAAGTTCTTCTTTCTGTACAGCAATACGTCTTGAAATTCTTTCAGTAAGGTTCATCAGGAACTTGAACAAATCATTTGCCCTCTGTTTCATTCTTACAGCCAGACCTTTCTGTGCATAGAAAGCATCAAGGAGTTCCGAGGCAGATGAATATGAAGAAGTTTTCATCAAATCCCCATACTGCGATATATTTACAAATGAAAAGTCCTTTAAATTTCCGTCATTATCACTTACTATCGTGAAACAGTTTTTATTATTCAGTAACATATCCCTTGTCTTCTCTATTTTCAGCATAAGACGATTAAAATGTTCCGGTGTCATATCAGATGACTTTATATATCCGCCCTTTGAGACATAATATGTCCATTCTCTCGCAAGTATCGGGGATATACCCTCAAACACCTTTATCAGAACTTTTGAAAGTTCTTCTGGCACAGCAGATTTTATCTTATTTACAATATCAGATTTTTCTGCAAAACGAAAATCAAGCCTGTTTTCTCTGGAAGGTGTTTCATAGGTATCGCCTGTAAGATACCAAATCTTACACGTTTCAGTTTCGGAATGTATCTGTTTGAGACTGCCTATAATTTTATTATCCTGATTCAGTATTATGAAGTTTGAACGTCTTCCCATTACTTCGCAGACTACAGTTATAATTACAATATCGCCCAGTTCGTTTATGCATTCAAAATCAAGATATAATATACGCTCCAGACCGTCCTGACGTATATCAATAAGTTTACCGTTTCCCAGATGCTTACGCAGAAGCATACAGAATACAGGCGGACTCTTAGGATTATCAACTGCAATATTTGTTATATGCACACGACTGTTGCCCGCATTTACTGATATTAAAAGCCTGTAAGCTCCCTGACGTGTCCTGAAAGTAATTATTATCTCCTCTTTTGACGGCTGATGCACTTTTTCAACACGACTGCCTTTTAAAAACTCCATTTCAGATTTCACTGCATAAAGAAAAGCTCCATCAAGTGACATATCAACAATCCTCTCTGTATATCAATATTTCAAATTCTGTTTCTGTATCAAGAGTATCAAGCAATGATAATCTTTCCTGTTCCTTTTTACCAGTCTTGTAGTAATAAGGAGTCATAGAGAACAGATTCATAATATCCTGATTTGATTTAAGATGTATATTCCTGCATATCTTTTCAGACGATATGAATTTAAAGCCCTCTATTTTATAATCTTTTACCTCGTTTTTGTATGGCACATCATATACAGCCTTTTTAAGTGACCACAGATGATTTTCAGATGGTATTACCATTACAAGAAATTTATCAGGTTTAAGAACTCTCAGAAATTCAGACTGACAAAACGGTGCAAAGATATTTATTATTACATCTGCTTTTGCATCTGCTACAGGCATATTGAATATACTTCCGACGGCATATGATATATTTTTATTTTTTTTTGATGCAGAATCAACAGCGGTTTTTGAAATATCAATACCGCATATATCTATATTATTTTTGTTGCTGAAATAATTATATATCCCAGCTGTATAATATCCCTCTCCACAGCCGGCATCAAGAATAAAATTACCATCTTTTACATATTTTTCAAGACTTATGCAGAGGGACTCAAGAAGGTGTGAATAATATCCTTTTTCAAGAAAATTTTTCCTTGCATTCACCATAAATTTATTATCGCCGTGTACATTGCCTTTTCCCTGAAAGAGATTCACATATCCGCTTTTAGCTCTGTCAAAAACGTGATTTTTACTGCATATATAACTTTTTTTACTTTCATTCAGATTAAGTAATTCACTACATACGGGACAAGTAAAATAATTCATATACAATTCCTTTCTTATATAATTTATAATGCATCATTTTATGTATTTCACGGGGTCTTCCGAAGTTTCCGCAATTACTGTTTCAATAAACGGAAAATTAGCATCAAGTACATTTTTAAGATGTTCAAGCACAAGATTTTCTGTATGGAAGTGACCGCAGTCAAAAAGATTAATATTATTGTTTATAGCAGAAATCCAGACATCGTGTTTTACATCACCTGTAATAAGAGTATCACAGCTCTTTGCCATAGCCTCAGAAAGCATTGAACCTCCTGAACCTGAACAGAATACAATACGTTTTACATATCTCTTTCTGTTGCAGAAACGTATAACATTACAACCGAATATTTCTTTAAGTACACTTCCGAATTTTTCAGTATCCTCTTCCTCTTCAAGAGTACATATTTTACCAAGCGAAAGACCGTTGCCAAGTTCCTCAAAGGGTTCAGGCTCACCGTAAAATTTGAAACGTTTGGAAAGCTTTTCAAGTATAACGCCATTTGTACCGTCTTCAGCAATATCAAGATTTGTATGCATACATATGGCACTGATGTCATTCTGAATAAGACGATATACAACAGAAGTTTCGTTTATACTTTTCAGAGGTTCAAATATAACAGGGTGATGCGATATTATCATATCACAGCCTTTTGCTCTTGCCTCAAAAACCGTATCATTAGTTATATCAAGTGAAAGCATAATTTTATTTACAGGTCTATAACGATTTCCAACAAGATAACCGGAATTGTCCCACTTTTCCTGATGTGAAAACGGATAAAGCCTGTCAAGTGTCTCGTATACATATATTCTACCTAAACGTTTTTCCAATGCAAGCAAACCAATCAGACCTGCCAGTTTACTTTTTTCTGCATATCCCTTAATATCCCCTGAATTTTTAAGTCCCTCGGCGATTTTTTCAAGTTTATGACTTTTTCTGTTTATATATTCCCTTGCAATATTGTCATTGACATCAAGCTGACCGATAACTGAGGCCAAATCAAGTAGTTTTACACTGTCTCCGCAGTATATACATTTCATAACAGTATATATAAATTTACCGTCCTCAACGGCTTTTTCCTGACTTATTTTATATCCGTTTGCATAGAGCCATTTTCGTAGTTCAGGAGCTTTTGTCATAGGCTGTAATATAAGAGTTACTTCGTTTTTCAGCCATTCTGCATTTTTTATAATATCAATAATAGTTTCTCCGCCCATACCAGCAATAATTACATCAGTAACATCATCACTCGGAACTTCCCTGAGACCGTCAGATAATATCAGTTTTACTTTATCCTGAATATTATATTTATTTATAGTATTTTCGGCAAATTCCAGCGGTTTCGGGTTTATATCAGAGGCAATCACATAACTGCATTTGCCTGTAAGTACAAGTTCTGCCGGAAGATATGCGTGGTCTGTACCTACATCACAGGCAATACCTTTTCCACTTACAAAATCCGCACAGGCTTTCAATCTGTTATCAAGCATAAAAACATACCCTTTCTGATAATTAATAATTCATAATTATATGATAATTTTGCACTCTTAATTATACATTGATTTATAATTCATAATTATGCATTATGAATTATGCATTGATTATTATGCATTCATAATTATGAATTATAAAAATAAAAGGGCAGTCCTGAAAAAAATCAGACTGCCCCTGCCAGAAACATAGTAAAATTATTCTTTGTCAGCTCCAGCGAAATGAGCGTTAAGCTTTTCAACGAGTGCATCAGCATCAGTGCCGTGAACCATACAAGCATCCTCAATAGATTCGCCTCTTGAAGCCGGACAGCCGAGACAGTGCATACCTATTTCGAGGAAATAAGGTGCAACAGTTGCATCAGCGTCGAGAATATCTCCGATTATTGTATTTTTAGTAACAACCATAATTTAAACATTCCTTTCTTTTCTTATATTATGCCGACTTTAGAAAAAAAATATACATAAAGCCTGCAAAAAAAGTCAAAGCACAGCAAAAATAGCTGTGCCATGAATTTTTTGATTAATTAGTTCTGGTCTTTTTTTGCAAAGCATTCACTGCAATAAATAGGCTTGCCTTCCTTAGGTTCAAATGGAACTCTAGCCTCGTTACCACATGAAGCACAAACGCCAGTGTACATAACTCTGCCACCCTTATTTGTGTTTTTTCTTGCGTCACGGCAAGGCTTGCATCTTTGCGGTTCATTTTCAAAACCTTTTTCAGCATAAAATTCCTGTTCGCCTGCACTGAAAATAAATTCACTACCGCAGTCCTTGCAAACTAATGTCTTGTCTTCGTACATAATAATATACCTCGCTTTAAATATGTGACATACTCCCTCACCTTAATAAGGCGGGGCTTCTGATTTAACAGATGCTTCCCACTCAATACATCTTAGATACAGATGTAAGTATCAATGGGCTAACCCCGTGTGTCCCACGGTTCTCTAAGAGCATTACTGTTGACTTTTTCACCGGAAACTAATCCGGACATTCTGAACCCGAGAAATAAAATGCAGTAACAAATGCTATCATAATAATTATTATACAGGCAAAAAATAAATTTGTCAATGATTTTTCGATAAAAAATATATATATGACAAAAAAACGTCATATTCTCCATAAAATTAATATAAAAACTGGGCAATTTGCACACTGAAAATAATTCATAATTATGCATTTTTAATTATAAATTACTGTCCACTGTTTTTGGCATCTTCTTCAGCAGCTTTTACAAGTGCAGACATATCAAAATTAAAGCTATTTACTTTTTTAGCCTTTTTTTCCTGAGGAGAAACTTCACGGTGTACAGGCTGTGCTGGCTGTTCTGGTTCTTCTTCTGGAACTTTGGACGCTTCCATTTCAGCAGCTCTTACTATTTCGGCCATATCAAAATCAAAGTTCACCGGTTTTTTAGATGACTTTTCAGTTTTAGGAGCAGAAGCTGGTGCAGGTCTTGGAATACTGTTGATTTCTGGTATCTGTTGTTTTGATAAATCAACATCAGCATTTTTCACAGGTTCTTTTTTTACTTCATCTTTTATTGAAATGTCATTCATAGATTCTTTTTTGCCGATATTGACAGCTGGTTCGATTTTTTCATCAGATATAGCTTTTCTTGCCTCTGCAATAGCAATATCAGCTTCTTTGAGTCTGTCTTTAGTCTGAGATGTAATTTTCTCCATAGTGCTTGCCATAACAACAAGTTTTGAATTTATGCTTTCGATTTCATTTCTGAGCATATTTCTTACTACATCAGTCATAGAGTTAATACGTTCAGCCTCTTTATTTGCGTGTGATATAGTATTTTCAGCCTGTTCATTAGCCTGTTTTCTGGTAAAATCAGCTTTTTCATTTGCATCTTTTATATATGATTCAGCAGTAGTATTTGCAATGCTGATAGTTTTTTCAGCCTCCATCTTGGCATCATTAATAGTTTTTTCTGCTTCAGCTCTGGCACTGCTAAGAGTTTTTTCAGCTTTGGCATTAGCTTCACTGATAGTTTTTTCAGCTTCTTTCTTGGCTTTTTCTTCCTGTTCCATAGTAAACTGCTGAGCTTTGACAAAAAGTTCATTCATCATAGCACCGGATTTAAGCTTTGCGACTTCTTCATTAAGTCTTGTGATTTCAGCATCCTTTTCAGCATCTGCACTTGAAGATTCAGATACATTCTGACTCTGTGATTTAAGTTCAGCAATTTCCTGTTCTTTCTGTGAGATAATATTCTTACATTCATTAAGCTGAGTTTCAAGAGCTTTGAGACCCTGATTTTTAGCATCAATTTCTGCCTGAAGAGCTTTAACCTCTGCTGAACTTGCCTGAGCGCTGACTGTCGCACGGATTTCTTCCATACGTTTTTTAGCAATTTCCATCTGACCTCTGAGTTTTTCGATTTCAGCCTTGGAAGATGCGAGTTCATTTTTAGCTGATGCAAGTTCATTTTTAGTAGTTTCAAGTTCCTGTTCAGCCTGAGGATTACCGAGTGATTCACCTTTTCCGGCAAGTCTCTGACGTGCAACTTCAATCTGACTTTTAAGTCTTTCGTTTTCGGATTTGACTGATTTTATTTCTGCTTCAAGTTTAATCATTTCAGCCTTATTACCGTTATTTACAGCCTGTACTGGAACTCCAGAAACAGATGATGAATCGCCTGTAATCTGTTGTTTAAGTGATTCAAGCTGTTGTTTAAGATTTTCATTTTCAGCTTGAAGCTGTTTTTCGACTTCAGGATTTCCAACCGGTATCTCTATGCCCTTTCCTTCGAGAGCTTTTTTAAGACTGTCATTTTCAGTCATAAGCTGTCTTACTTTATTATTGGACTGATTCAGCTTATTTTGCATTTCCTCAAGTTTTTCACGATATCTTGTAATTTCTTCGTTTTCTTCTGGACTTGCCTGACGTGCTTCCTCAAGTTCCTTTTTGAGGTTTTCAATTTTTGTATTGAGCTCATCAAGAAACTGGTGTACATCTTCTTTAACAAAGCCGTTACCAATTTTAGTAGTTCTTAAAATAATATTTTCGCTCATTCTCAAATACTCCGTTCTCTGCAAAAGCAGTATTATTGATTCATATGATAATTATATCATTTTTTATGTTTAATTTCAACAGCTTTGATGTAAAATTTTCATAGCATTTTTAGTGCATTTTTACTATAAGTATTGTAATCACAAAAAAATACAGCCGGAATTTTTTATCCGGCTGTTATTATTTTTTTGTTGAAACAGATTAATTTCCAAGCATTTTAAGTATAGCATCAAGGTCATCATCGTGAGCTGACGGCTGAGCTGTATTCTTCTTATCTCCGCCGAGACCTAGTGATGAAAGGAGAGGATTATCTATTGAAATAACTTCTTCTTGCATACCGCTTTTTGCCTCTGTTTCTTCCGGCTGTGAGATTGTCGGAGGAATATCATCATCATCCTGACCAAATCCGGCAGCAATTACAGTAATAGTCATTGCATCCTGCATATCGTCCTTGAATGCAGTACCAAAGATAAATTCAACACCATCAGCAGCAGTATCTGTAATCTTCTTTGTAGCAGCATCAACATCAGATGCAAGAACATCGTTGGACATTGCAATATTGATAAGAAGTCTTTTTGCTCCGGAGATTGAAGTTTCGAGAAGTGGGCTGGAGATAACTGCTTCGGCAGCTTCCTTTGCCTTTTCCTTACCTGAACCGTGACCGATAGCCATATGTGCATAACCTGCACCCTTCATAATAGTAGAAACGTCAGCAAAATCAAGATTGATATAGCCTTCTTCAACTATAAGGTCAGATATACTCTTTACACCTGTTTTAAGAACATCATCAGAAAGTGCAAATGACTGCATCATTGTAAGCGGTTTATCGATGCCTACAAGAAGACGTTCATTAGGGATAACGATAAGTGAATCGACATATTTTCTGAGTTCAGTAATACCGGCTTCAGCCTGACGCATTTTTTGTTCTCTTTCAAAAAGGAAAGGTTTTGTAACAACAGCTACAGTAAGTATTCCCATTTCCTGAGCGATTTTTGCAACAACAGGAGCTGCACCTGTTCCTGTACCGCCTCCCATACCAGCAGTAATGAATACCATATCAGCACCTTTGAGATGTGTTTCGATTTCGTCTCTGCTTTCTTCAGCAGATTTCTGACCTACTTCAGGCTTATTGCCTGCACCTCTACCCTTTGTAAGCTTTGCACCGATTGGAATTCTTGTCGTTGCCTTTGACTTATTAAGAGCCTTGGCATCTGTATTTATGGCAATATACTCAATATTATTTACTCCTGAATCAACCATACAGTTTACAGCGTTGCCTCCGCCTCCGCCAACACCTATAACTTTTATATTGACATCCGGCTCGAGGGCTTCCTCATAGATAAAATCAGCCATTTTTTCGTACTCCTCCTGTTATTTTATATTCTAGATTTTTTTAAAACTACAAATGAAACTTCGTATCATTATAATAATATTCATTATAATACTTTACTTTGAATTTGTCAAGAT
>CAMWNQ010000008.1 GCA_947175655.1 uncultured Clostridia bacterium
GATATTTATTTTCAAATTCGATAATTTTTTCAATAGGTAATGTTTCTAATTTGATTTCTTTTTCACCATCATCTGAATTTTTTTGTAACCTTTCAATTAATTTGGATTTTATTCTTTCAATTTGATTTTTCATAGATTAATCTCCTCAAACCAAACATTTTTATTATTTCCTTTTGTATTATCTGCCAGAATACTCAATAGCTTCCTTAAGATTAAGAGTACCTTTATAAATTGACTTTCCACATATAGTTCCGTAAAGTCCCATTTCCTTGCAGGCTATAATATCGTCCATTGTATGAACTCCGCCACTTGCAGTAATACAGCACCTTCCCTTAGTTGCATCAGCAAGAGCTTTTAACTGTGCCTTGTTTACTCCTGAAAGCGTACCGTCTTTTGAAATATCGGTAAATATAAAATACTTCACACCTGCTGAAATCATTTCATTTGCAAGGTCAATATAATTAACGTCAGATGCTTCAAGCCAGCCTTCCGTTGCAACCATACCATTCATTGCATCTATTCCGACTGCTATTTTTTCACTTCCGAACTTTTCAACGACATCTTTTACAAGTTTTGGATTTTTAAGTGCTACAGAACCAAGTATTACTCTTGAAATACCCATATTCAAATATTCCTGAATGGTTTCAAGACTTCTGATACCTCCGCCAAGCTCTACTTTAAGATTAGTTTTTTCAGCAACATCAGTATAAATTTTAGTATTTACTGGTCTTCCCTCTTTTGCACCATCAAGGTCAACCATATGAATCCATTCTGCTCCGGCATTTTCAAATCCCTTTGCAGTTTCAAGATAATCAGAGGCTACTTTTTCAACAGTATTGAAATCGCCTTTAAAAAGACGTACACAATTGCCGTCTTTTATATCAATTGCCGGAAATATTATCATTTTATTAATCCTCCGAAATTTTCAAGTATCTTCAATCCAGTTTTACCGCTCTTTTCAGGGTGGAACTGTGCACCGTATACATATTTTCCGTTATGTACAAGTGCTGGAACTTTTCCACCGTATTCACAGTAAGCCGATATATCATTGTCTGAACAGTGAGCTTTATATGAATGCACAAAATATACATATTCATCATTTCCAAGACCTTCAAGAAGTTTACAGTCATTGAGAACTTCAAGTTTATTCCAGCCCATATGTGGTATTATAAGATTTTCCGCTTCAATTTTTCTCACATCACCTTTGATAAGCCCAAGCCCGTCACATTCTTCAAATTCATAACCTTTTTCAAATATAACCTGCATTCCAAGGCATATACCTAAAAACGGCTTTTTCTGTGATTCTTTTCTTATTATTTCAACAAGACCTGATTCATCAAGCATCTTCATTGCTGACGGAAAAGCTCCTACTCCAGGGAGTATTAAAGCATCAGCAGATTTAATTAAATTTTTATCTGATGTAAGCTCATTTTCAAATCCAAGATAATCAAGGGCATTTTTAACGCTGAATATATTTCCTGCTCCGTAATCTATTATTGCAATCATTTATATCACCCCTTTAGTGGATAATGTTTGTCCGCTCTGATTCTTTTTTACAGCCTGTTTTAAAGCGTGTGCAACTGCTTTGAATATCGCCTCACATTTATGGTGATCATTAGTACCATAAAGCAGATTTATATGAAGTGTTATTCCGGCATTGAATGCAAACGCTCTGAAAAATTCTTCTGCAAGACAAGTATCAAATTCGCCTATTCTGTCATTTGTATAATCCGCATTATATACAAGAAAAGGTCTATTGCTTATATCAAGACTTGCCATTGCAAGGGATTCGTCCATAGGTATATAAGCAGTTCCGTATCTTTCAATACCGGATTTATTCCCCAGTGCTTTTGAAAGTGCCTGACCTAATGCTATGCCTGTATCTTCAACAGTATGATGACCATCAACATACAAATCACCTTTTACATCAATATCCATACTTATTCCACTGTGTGCAGACAATGCAGTAAGCATATGGTCAAAAAATCCTATTTTTGTTGAAATATTACTCTGACCCTTTTCATCAAGAGCTATACTGATTTTAATCTGAGTTTCACGGGTATTTCTTTCGACTTCTGAACTTCTCATAATTCAATTCCTTTTACTGTTTTTAATTATTATATCCTGCAAAAATATCTTCAAGAGCTGAAAAAAGCTTATTCATTTCTTCATCAGTACCGATAGTAATTCTAAGATAATTGTTTATTCTTGGCTTATTCCAGTATCTTACAAATATATTTCTGCTCTTCAAATCTCTGAATATATCTTCAGCCTTATATTTTGTATGAGATGCAAAAATAAAATTGCTCATAGAATCTTCAAAAACAAATCCAAGTTCTTTTAATCTTTTCTTTGAGTATTCTCTTGTACTGATTATTTTTGCTGTAGTCTCTTTAAAGTATTCAACATCTTTTACGGCTTCTGCACCGCATACCTGAGTTATTGAATTCATAGTATATGAATTGATTGAAAACTTGACATCATTCATATATTTAATAAGCTTTTTGCTTCCCATAGCATAACCTATTCTTATACCAGCCATTGAACGTGACTTTGAAAAGGTCTGAACCACAAGAAGATTTTCATATTTATCAATCAAAGAAAGACAACTTTTCCCGCCAAAGTCAACATATGCTTCATCAATTATTACAACAGAATCAGGATTTGACTTTATAATATCCTCAATCATTTCTATACTTTCTTCAACACCTGTCGGAGCATTCGGATTAGGGAATATAATACCGCCGTTTTCCTTTTTATAGTCTTCAGGATTTATTTTGAAGTCATCAGTAAGAGGCTTCTGTTCATAAGGTATTCTGTATACATCTGCCCATACATCATAGAAAGAATATGTTATATCAGGGAAAAATACCGGCTTTTCTGAATTGAAAAACGTCAGAAAAGCTATTGACAATACATCATCAGAACCAACACCTATAAATATCTGCTCCGGACTGATTTTATAATACTTTGAAAGTTCATCTGCAAGAACCTTGGAATCAGTATCAGGATAAAGTTTTAAATCATTGTAATCAAAAGACTTCAGAATTTCCATTACTCTTGGTGATGGCGGATACGGATTTTCATTTGTATTGAGCTTTATTTTATCCGGATTCTTTGGCTGTTCACCGGGAGTATATGGAACTATTTTTCTTACATTATTTTCCCACATATTTATTACCCTCCATTAATTATTATATAAATGCGGGGACAGGAGTCCCCGTATAAATTAATATATATTATTCAAATCTTACTTTGATAGCATTTGCGTGTGCAGTAAGACCCTCTTTTTCAGCAACAGTTACTATATCTTTTTCAGCATATTTCAAAGCATCTTCAGTATAATATGTATAACTGATTTTCTTTATAAAGCTATCGACTCCAAGAGGTGAGAAAAATCTTGCTGTACCACTTGTAGGAAGAACGTGATTTGCTCCGGCATAGTAATCACCAAGAGGCTCTGATGCATACTGTCCGAGGAATATAGAACCGGCATTGTCAAGACTTCCGAGAAGTTCCATAGGATTTTCCATATGAACTTCAAGGTGTTCTGGTGCTATGGCATTTGCAATTTCAACTGCACAGTGACGACAATCAGTAATAATAACTGCACCGTAATTTTCAAGAGATTTTTTTATAATATCTTTTCTTGAAAGACTTTCAACCTGTCTTTCAATTTCAGTTATAGTCTCATCAGCAATCTTTTCGCTTGTAGTAACAAGTATTGATGATGCGAGAACATCGTGTTCAGCCTGTGACATAAGGTCAGCAGCAATAAACTTCGGATTAGCTGTTTCGTCTGCCATTACAAGTATTTCACTAGGGCCTGCAATCATATCAATATCAACAGTTCCATAAAGAAGTTTTTTAGCTGTTGCAACATAAATATTTCCAGGGCCTACTATCTTATCAACTTTCGGAATTGTTTCAGTACCGTATGCAAGGGCAGCAATAGCCTGAGCTCCTCCAAGCATAAATACACGGTCTACTCCACATACTGCTGCTGCTGTAAGTATATCTTTATTAGGAGTACCGTCCTTACAAGGGGGTGTAACCATAATAATTTCCTTAACTCCTGCAATTTTTGCCGGAATAGCATTCATAAGTACGCTTGACGGATAAGCTGCTGTACCACCTGGTACATAAAGTCCTACTCTTTCAAGTCCTCTTATTCTCTGACCCATTATAACGCCGTTTTCTTTAGCATTAATGAATCCCTGCTGACGCTGTCTGTTATGGAAATCGGCAATATTCTCCATAGCGTTAAGAAGTGCATTTACATAATCTTCATCGGCTTCATCAAGAGCATCATTTATAACATCTCTTGGAATTTCATAATATTCCGGAAGACTTCCGTCAAATTTAAGAGTATATTCCTTTACTGCCTTATCACCGTTTATCTTTACATTTTCAATTATTTCAGTAACGGTTTCCGAGACTGTTTTATTTGTTTCACTGTGTCTCTGTTCAAGTTCCTTAAAAAATTCAAGTTCATCTTTACCGTTTGCAAAAATTTTTTTCATTTATAAATTCTCCTCTATAAGATTTATCAGATTTTCAATTTCCTTCTGACGCATTTTAAGACTTACTCTGTTTACAATTACCCTTGCTGAAATAGGCATAATATCTTCTGCAACTTCAAGACCGTTTTCTTTAAGGGTTGTACCTGTTTCAACTATATCAACTATACCGTCGGCAAGTTCAAGAAGAGGTGCAAGCTCAACAGAACCTTCTATCTTTACTATTTCAATATCCATTCCTTTGGATTCAAAATAAGTTCTTGCTATATTAGGATATTTGGTAGCAACTGTCTTTACTCCGAATCCGCTGTAAAAGTCACTGCCCTTTTTAACTGCAAGTGCAAATTTGCATTTTCCGAATCCAAGGTCAACAAGTTCATAGAACTTTCCGCCCATTTCTGTGATTGTATCTTTTCCTACTACTCCTATATCGCATACACCGTGTTCAACATATGTTATAACATCATTAGCCTTTGCAAGAACTGCTTCAGCATTAGCGTCTGGAATAGGAAGTATAAGCTTTCTTCCTTTTTCTCTCAGAGAAGTACAATCAAATCCTATTTTTTCAAAGAGACCTACTGTATCTTTTTCAAGTCTACCTTTTGTAAGTGCGATTCTAAGCGGTTTATTCATCTGCATTGTCCTCCATACCATCATCATAATTATCATCGTCATCATCAATTACTACGATTTTTGATATTTTCTTTTCTTTTGCATATTCTCTTACTTCTTCAAGCGTTTCAAACAATGCATTTTCAACTGTTTCTCCTTCACGGCGAAGTCTTTCAGCTTCTTGCAGACCTTTGATTTCATTTCCGGGTGAAGAATAAACTATAGTATCTACTGAAGGCTTGTAACTATCAGTATTTTCGTTTTTTGTAATTGCGTTTGCAACTGCATTCACATATACTGCAAAACCTACAGCCGGAACATCATATCCGAATTCCGATATAAGCTTGTCATATCTTCCGCCGGCAAGAACCTTGTCACCGTGACCCTGCAAGTAGCCTTTCAATATTATTCCGGTATAGTAATCAGTCTTGTTTACAAGCCCGAGGTCAACTATGATTTTACCTTTTTCACCGCAGATTGATGAAATATCATTATATATACTATGAATATCATCAAGAATAAATCTGACTTTTTCATCAGGTATTGCCTTTAAAGCCTTTTCAAATACTTCTTCGCCTCCAAAAAGTGACGGAAGTTTTTTAATTGACTGTATTGTACTGCTGTTTCCTGATGAATCAAGAGTATCAAGAATATCATTAAGCGCAGGGAAATTTTTCTTTTCAATAAGTTTTCTTATTTCTTCTTTTGTATCATCATCAACATCAAGCTTTCCGACAAGCTCCTTGAATATTCCAATATGACCGATTTCAAGAGTATACTCCATACCCCATGCCTCAAGTGAATTAACTGCTGAAACACATACTTCAAGGTCTGCCATTCTCATAGATGAACCGATAAGTTCAATGCCCATCTGTGAAATTTCATCGCTTTTACCTTTTAATGCAGGCTCTGAACGATATACTTTCTGATTATAGTAAAGTCTTAAAGGAAGCGTTGCATCTTTAAGTCTTGTAGCAGTCATTCTGGCAATAGGCATTGTTGAATCAGGTCTTAAAACCATAAGCCTTCCTTTACTGTCAGTAAGCTTATACATATCTTCCTGAGGGAAATAGTTTGAATTAAGATTAAATACATCAAAAAATTCAAGCGCAGGTGTTACAACCTCGCTGTATCCGCATTTTCTGAAAATGCTGTCAAGCTTATTTTTTATACTCCTGTAAAGCATAGATTCTTCAAATAAAAAATCCTTAGTGCCTTCCGGAGTAAGCAAATCATATCTTTTCATAAATTTCTCCATTCTGAATTGTTTTGTTATAGTAATATGTTTTTATTCATTTCATTATATTACATTATTAGTAAATTGTCAAGTATGCCCATTAAAAACACACGGAAATCAATTTATAATTTATTCAGTGGCAAATTTTTATTTGATATTTTATATCTCATATGTTATAATATTACTAATTTTATTCTATATTTATAAAGGACGTGTATTATTTATGATTATATATTTTTTAATATTAACTGATAACGAATTATCTTATGATGATTATTCAGAGGACTTCCCTATCGGTTTTTTTGAAACAAAAAAACAGGCAGAAGAAACTGCTCAATATTATCTGAAAAATATAAAAGGTTTCTGTGATTTTAACTGTACATACCACATCTTAAAAAAAGAAATTGCTGATAATCCTAATAATATCCTGCCCGATACAATATGGATTGTTCAGGGTTGGAATATTAATAAAAATTTTGATGAAACAAATATAATAGAAAGCCCGTGTTTCCTTACAGAAACACGAGCTAAATCAGAAATGAATCTTATGAAAAATAAATATCACCGTGAAGAATGGGTTGTAAATAAATGGAAAATTGGAGAACTGGAATGGCAAGAAGGTTTTGTAAGAATGATTGGTGATACTCCTTTAAACTAGAAAAATGACAACTGGTCAGTTTCGGGAAGGTCTCCCAATGCACCCATATTTTTAAGAACTTCAAGTACAGTTTTTGATATTTTGCTTTTCTGATGAAATTCCTTGATTGAAATAAAATCACCTTTCTGAGCTGTTTCGTATATATTCTTTGCAGCCGTTTCACCTATACCATTGACTGCTGAAAACGGAAGTCTTATTTTTCCGTCCTGTATCAGATATTTTGATGAATGTGATTTATAAAGGTCAACAGGAAGAAATTCAAATCCTCTTGAAACCATTTCATTTATAATAAGAAGCATATCAAGTGTATCGGATTCTTTCTTTTTACGTTCATTGCCTTTTTCCTTAAGTTCATTTATCTTGTCACGGATTTCCTGTTTGCTCTTTACTGCTATATCGGCATCAAAAGCTTCACCTCGTACAGTAAAGAAAGTGGCATAATATTCAAGCGGTCTATAAAGTTTAAACCAGCCAAGTTTCATTGCAGCAATTACATAAGCTGCAGCATGTGCCTTCGGGAACATATACTTTATTTTCAGACAGCTTTCTATATACCATTCAGGTACGCCGTGGTCTTTCAGCATTTGTATTCTTTCAGGAGTGAAAGTTTTCGGAGCCTTTCCTTTTCTGGTATCTTCCATAATCTGGAATGCTTCTTTAGGTTCAACGCCCTTATAAAGCAAATATGTCATAATACTGTCACGAGTTCCGATAACGTTTGAAATAGTACATGTACCACTGTCAATTAAATCCTTCGCATTTCCAGTCCATACATCAGTACCGTGAGAAAGACCGGAAATCTGTAACAGGTCACTGAATTTCTTAGGCTTTGCATCAACAAGCATCTGTATAGTAAAATTTGTGCCCATTTCAGGAATGCTCAAAGAACCTGTCTTACAATATATTTCCTCGGGAGTAACCCCAAGAACTTCAGCAGAGGTACACATTTCTATAACTTTTGGGTCTGATGCCGGAATATCTTTTATATTTAAACCGGTCATATCCTCAAGATATTTATACATAGTCGGAACATCGTGACCGAGTTCATCAAGTTTTAAAATTGTATCGTGCATAGAATTAAAATCAAAGTGAGTTGTTATTACTTCTGATTCTTCAGTATCAGCAGGATGCTGAACAGGTGTAAAGTCATATACTTCATAATCAGAAGGAACTACTACCATTCCTCCGGGATGCTGACCAGTAGTACGTTTTATTCCGGTACAGCCCATTGCAAGACGTGTTGCTTCAGCAGGATTTGCTTTTGTATTTACTTCTTCAAGATAATTTTTTACATATCCATATGCTGTTTTTTCTGCAACAGATGAAATAGTTCCAGCTTTAAATACATTGTCTTTTCCGAACAGCTCCTCAGTATATCTGTGTGCGAATGATTGATATTCTCCGGAAAAATTAAGGTCGATATCAGGTGCTTTATCGCCGTCAAATCCAAGAAAAGTTTCAAAAGGTATATCATGTCCCTCACGTATCATTAAAGTATCACATTCAGGACAATTCTTTTCTGGCAAATCATATCCCGAACCGCATGAACCATCAGTAATGAATTCACTGTGCTTGCATTTAGGACATACATAATGCGGAGGAAGCGGATTTACTTCGGATATTCCTGCCATAGATGCAACAAAAGATGAACCTACTGAACCTCTCGAACCTACAAGATAACCATGTTCAACAGAGTTTTTTACAAGTTTCTGTGCTATTATATACAATACAGAAAAGCCGTGTTTTATGATAGATGAAAGTTCACGGTCAAGTCTTTTTTCAATTATTTCAGGAAGAGGGTCGCCGTATATCTCCTTTGCGGTTCTGTTTGTAATTTCTTTGAGTTCTTCTTCAGCACCTTCAATTGACGGAGTAAAAGTTCCTTTCGGAATTGGTCTTACTTCCTCGATCATATCAGCAATCATATTAGTATTTGTTATTACTATTTCTTTTGCCTTTTCTTCTCCGAGATATGCAAATTCCTTAAGCATTTCATCAGTAGTTCTGAAATAAAGAGGCGGCTGATTTTCAAAATCCTTATATCCCATACTTGCAAGAAGTATTTTTCTGAAAACAGCATCTTTATGGTCAAGAAAATGAACGTCACAGGTTGCACATACAGGTATATCAAGTTTTTCACCAAGCTGAATTATATGTTTGTTATATTCTTCAAGTTTCTCGTGATTTTCCGCCATACCCTCTCTAATCATAAATTCATTGTTGCATATCGGCTGTATTTCAAGATAATCATAAAATCTTGCAGTTTTCTCAATATATTCTTCCGACTTATTTTCAATCATAGCACGGAAAAGCTCTCCTGATTCACAGGCACTTCCGAATATTAATCCCTCACGGTGTTCAATGAGAACGGATTTTGGTATAAGAGGCTTTTTATAAAAATAATCGATATTACTTTTTGAAACAAGTTTATAAAGATTTTTAAGTCCTGCCTGATTTCTGACAAGTATTATCTGATGATATGACTTCAATTTCTTGACATCAAGTTCACCGACTATTTTATCTATATCATCAAGCATACTTATTTTATCTTTAATCTGTCCAAGAAGTTCAAGATATACTTTTCCGAGCATCATTGCATCATCTGAAGCACGGTGAGCCTCAAACTTTCCGAGTTTGAAATACTTTGCCAGACGACCAAGATTATATCGTCCTATTTCCGTAATCATACACTGACTCATTACAAGGGTATCAAGAAGTGCATACTGAAAATCAATATTATGACGCTTGCAGACTTCCTGTATAAAGTTATCGTCAAAACTTGCGTTATGTGCAACAAGAACTTTACTTTCTCCACAGAATTCTATAAAACTTTCAACAGCTTCTTTTTCTTTCGGAGCATCTGCAACCATTTCATCAGTTATTCCGGTAAGTTCAGATACTTTTTCAGGTATTGGCATCTCCGGATTTACCATAGTATTAAAGCTGTCAATAACTCTTCTGTTTTTTATCTTTACTGCACCTATTTCAGTAAGACGATCTTTTTTATAATTAAGTCCGGTAGTTTCAACGTCAAATACAACGATTTCATCATCAATCGTTTTACCAGTAGGCTTGTTAAGAATTCTGGGGCGTTCAATATCATTTACAACATACGCTTCACAGCCATATATTACTTTAAGATTATCAGGTTTATTATACATAGCTTCCGGAAAAGCCTGTACAGCACCGTGGTCAGTAATAGCAACAGCCTGATGTCCCCAAAGAGATGCCCTTTTAAGAATTGCTTTTGCTTCCGGTACAGCGTCCATAGCTGACATATTCGTATGACAGTGAAGTTCAACACGCTTTTCCGAATATGTATCCATTTTTATATTTCGCTTTACTTTTATAATTGAATCTGCCATAACAACAACATCACGTGCAAAGTTATCATAATCTATTTTTCCTGATACAAGAATAGTATCACCTTTTTTTATCTTTGATGTATCAATATTTTTCAGTTTTTCATTATCACCGAAAAGCTTTACAATAAGAGAACCGCTGAAATCAGTAATATTCCATGTTATTATTTTTCTTCCGCCACTGATTTCCTTTTCTTCAAGTGCAAAAACATCTCCTATTACGACAATCTTTTCTTTCAGTTTCTGCATCACTTCTGCAATGGATTCAGGCTTTTCACGTATAGGCTTGCCCTTTATTATTTCAGCAGATTCAGCATCAAATTCCAAATCAAGTGATAAAGCATCAACAGGTTTTACATCTGATATTTCTGAAATACTTTCCTTATTCTTTTCAGACTCAATCTGAAAGCTGTAATCAGGCATTTCAGCTTCAAGCTTCTGTGACATCTCATCAAATGCTTTCTGGGCATCATATTCACCTTCATCAAATATAATATCCGTTTCCACTGAAAACTGATTATATATAAGTCTTGAAATCTCTGTTTTTACTTTATGACTTTCCAGTATCTCTTTTCCGCCGTGCATAAGATTTATTTTAAGTATTCCGTCATTGAATGATATATTTGCATCATCAAGAAAGCCGTTTACTACAGAAACATCACGTTTTAGAATATCTATTATATTCTTCATTTCTGAGACTTTGAACATCTCAGGAGAATAATGGCAGTTAAGACGTATTCTGTCAACAGATATCGCAAGTTCAAGAGCTTTTTCAAATGCATTTATATCATTGAAAAGTATAGTATTTTCAAATCTTGCATAAATATTAATATTTTTAAAATCCGGACTGTGAGTTATTTTAAAGATTCTTCCGTCTTTTATTGAATCTGGTATTACAGAAGTATATTCACTGAAAAATTGTAAAAAGTTTATATCCATAAATTTTTAAAGTTCTGAAATCTCCTTCATAAGTTCCTGAACTATATCCTCCTCTTTGATTTTTCTTAAAACCTCTCCTTTTTTAAAGATAACTGCACAGCCATCACCGCCTGCTATTCCGATATCAGCTTCTTTAGCTTCTCCTGGTCCATTTACAACACAG
Organism: uncultured Clostridia bacterium; assembly: GCA_947175655.1. Classification (GTDB taxonomy): domain Bacteria; phylum Bacillota; class Clostridia; order Oscillospirales; family Ruminococcaceae; genus Ruminococcus. Next base: position 11,492 of record CAMWNQ010000008.1, read on the forward strand.
CCCATAACTGCGATTTTTATATCTTTTTCAATATCCTTGACAGCATTTTCGACTTCATTTGCAATTTTTATAAGATTCACTTTAGTTCGTCCACAGGTAGGACAAGATACAAACTGTATCCCTTTGCGTTTTCCTATGCATTTGAGTATGTCTCTTCCTGCCGATATTTCTTTTATTGGATTGTCAGTTAAAGATACTCTAATTGTTTCTCCTATACCATCACATAAAAGAGAACCTATACCTACAGCAGATTTTATAATTCCCATACGTTCAGTACCAGCTTCAGTTACTCCGAGATGAAGAGGATAATTGCAACGTTCTGAAGCAAGACGATAAGAATCTATCATACACTTTACATCTGATGATTTTATCGATATTACTATATCATCAAAATCAAATCTTTCAAGCATCTTTGCATGATTCATTGCACTTTCAACAAGTGCTTCCGGAGTAGGTGAACCATATTTTGCAAGCAGTTCCTTTTCAAGAGAACCAGAGTTTACACCTATTCTTATAGGTATATTCTTTGAACGACATTTGTCTGCAACCTGTTTTACCCTGTCCATATCTCCGATATTCCCTGGATTGATTCTTATTTTATCAACACCTGCTTCTACTGATTCAAGTGCAAGTTTATAATCAAAGTGAATATCAGCTACAAGTGGTATTTTTACTGCCGATTTAATAGCTGGTATGAGTTTTACTGCATTCATATCTGGAATTGCAGTTCTTATTATTTCACAGCCTACTTTTTCAAGTTCAACAGCCTGTTTTACATTACCCTCAATATCATCAGCGATAACATTAAGCATTGACTGTATATATATATGTCTGCCATCAAGAATACAGTCTCCTACTTTAACTGGTTTTAAATTTCTCATAAAAAAAATCCCCCTTATTAATTTTTAAGTCTTATTATATCGTTATAAGTTGCAAATATCATCAGACCAAACAATAAAAGCATACCAACAGCGTGTACATAAGCTTCATATTCCGGTTTGATAGGTTTACGGCGTATTGCCTCTATAACAAGAAATACAAGTCGTCCACCGTCGAGTGCAGGTATAGGGAGAAGATTGAATATTCCAACATTTATAGATATAAATATAGTAAGATTCAAAAGTGACATTGCTTTTTCTCTTGTATCTCTTCCGGTTGATGCTGCTTCACCTATTACCGATATTGTTCCGACAGGTCCTGAAAGTTCATCAGCTCCATATCTACCTTTAAGCAAATCACCAAGTGAAATCCATATCAAACGTGCAGTTGAAACGCTGTCTTTAAGAGAATATGACCAGACATTTCCAAAGCTCTTAGGAAGAGTTTTTATTGCAAAATCACGCCCTTCACCACTGTTTTCAGTTCCGAAAGATATATTTTCAAGAATAATTTTATTTCCATCTCTCTTGACTTCAAGAGTAAAAGGCTTTCCTGCATCTGCTGATATTTTATATGATATATCACTGTAGGTAAACACTTTAAGGCCGTTTATTCTCAGAATTTCATCTCCTTCACGCAGACCGCCTTCATAACTGAATGCAGTATAATTTCCGTTTTCAGGATTCTGTGCAAATTTGTCAACAATAGTAGTCGGTATACTGTTATACATTGATGCAAGAACTACTGTCAGAATTACTCCTGTAAGCAGATTTACAATTGCTCCGGCTGATACTACAATTATTCTCTGCCATACTGGTTTTGAACGAAATGCCCTTTTATCTTCACTTTCACTGTCTTCACCCTCCATAGCACAGAACCCGCCTATCGGAAATAACCTGAGTGAATATTCTGTTTCACCTTTTTTGAAATGAATAAGTCTAGGCCCCATTCCTAATGCAAACTCGTTTACTCTTATTCCGCAGGCTTTCGCTGAAATAAAATGACCAAGTTCGTGTACAGCAATAATCAATCCAAAAATAAGTATTGCAATTATTATACTCAAAATAAAACTCTCCTCTCTTAAAATAAAAGATAAAAAATAATTTTCTATGCCTGTAAAGAACTACACATATTTTTAACATATTCTCTTGCAAGCTTATCCGCCTTTACAACATCTTCATAGGAATTTACTTCAAAATTCTGGAAGTTTTCCAATACGGAAGAAACCATCTCACCTATCTCATAGAATTTAATTTTTCTGTTTAAAAATTCTGCGACAGCTTCTTCATTTGCTGAATTTACAAGACAAGGATATGCACCACCTCTTTTTATTGCCTCTATTCCAGCACTGAGACACTTAAATGTATCATAATCCGGCTTTGCAAAAGTAAGTGTTCCATAATCAGTAAGCGAAAGCGGTTTTACAGGACATTCAAGACGTTCAGGATATAACAAAGCATATTGTATTGGTATTTTCATATCCGGAGTACCAAGCTGTGCTATAACTGAAAAATCATTATATTCCACTGCCGAATGAACTACGCTCTGACGATGTACTACTATTTCAATCTGTTCAGGTGTCAGGTCAAAAAGCCATTTTGCCTCAATAAATTCAAGAGCCTTGTTCATAAGGGTAGCAGAATCAATAGTAATTTTATTTCCCATACTCCAGTTAGGGTGCTTCAAAGCATCTTCAACCGTCACTGTTTTAAGTTCATCATAAGTTCTGCCGAAAAAAGGGCCCCCGGAAGCAGTGAGTATAATTTTATTAATCTGACTCTTTTTATTTCCTTGAAGGCACTGAAATATTGCTGAATGTTCACTGTCAACAGGAAGTATTCTTACATTCTTCTTCTTTGCGGATTCCATTACAAGCTTACCGCCGGCAACAAGGGTTTCCTTATTTGCAAGTGCGATTTCTTTTCCGGATTCTATAGCTTTCAAAGTTGGCAGAAGTCCGACCATTCCCACAACAGAGTTAAGAAGTATATCACAATTATCAGTTTCTGCTATTTTACAAAGTCCCTCCATACCACACAGAACTTCAACAGATGTATCTGAAAGACTTTCTTTCATTTCAAGATATTTGCTTTCATCATAAATGCAGACATAATTCGGATTATATTTTCTTGCCTGCTGTTCAAGAAGTTTCGTGCTTGAATTAGCTGAAAGTGCTGAAACTCTGAAATTATGCTTTTCAGCTACATCAAGAGCCTGAGTCCCTATTGAACCCGTCGAACCTAAAATTGATACCGTTTTCATATTTTATTCATTTTCCCCCTTATATATGTATGGGCGGATAGATTATCCGCCCTTTAAAATCATAATAATTATTTATAAATATCCATTACAGATAAAAATGCATAAAAAGTAGGCATTACGAAAATTACACTGTCAAATCTGTCCATCATACCACCGTGACCCGGCATAATATTGCCATAGTCTTTTATACCGCACTGACGCTTAATCATTGATGCGGACAAATCCCCTACAGTTCCTATAACAGCACATACTGCCCCTGCAACAGCAAGAAGAATATAATTTACATTGAGTTCCTCTTTACTGAAAAAATTGATATATACCGCATTGAACGCAACAAAAACTATTGCTGTAGTAACAATACCACCGATAAATCCTTCAACAGTTTTTTTAGGACTTATCTCAGGACAGAGTTTGTGTTTTCCAAGAAAAGTTCCTGCAAAATATGCACCGCTGTCAGCAATCCAAGCACCGCACAATCCAAGGACTAAAAATACAACTCCGTGAGTATCATCAAGAGCTTCTGTTTTAACAATTGTAAGCATTGATTCTGTTACAAGTATCATTGAAGCAAGCATAAAAGCAGTCTGCTGAAAAGTTATAATTTTATGCTTCATAATAAATGTCAGGAATACTGCAAATACTGCCAGAAGTTCAAGCGGAAGGACATATTTTTCAAAAGATGTCCCAAAGCTTAAAGTCTTGATAATATTATATATGCAGGCTGATATGAGTGCCGGATAAAATTTTTCACATTTTGACGCTCTGAAAAGCTCAAAAATCATAATTGATGATATAACAGCAACTGCTATCGGGAGTGCTATAGTATTATGGAGAAACAGAACTACAAAAACTATTACTATCCCTACCAGTGCTGAAATAATTCTTACTGCCACGGCTTATACACCTCCGAAACGGCGACCCCTTTTTGAAAAATCAATCAGTGCCTTGTCAAGTTCCTTTGGAGTAAAATCAGGCCATAAAACATCAGTGAAATAAAATTCGGCATATGCTGACTGCCATATAAGGAAATTTGAAAGTCTGAGTTCACCGCTTGGTCTTATAATCAGGTCAACGTCAGGAGCTTCCCTTGTATAAAGAAAATTATTGACAGTATCTTCACTTATATCATTAATATCAAGTTCACCGTCTTTTACTTTCTGGGCAATCTGTCTTGTAGCGTTTGCAATTTCATCACGTCCGCCATAGTTAACAGCCATCATAAGAGTCATTTCAGTATAATCTTTTGTATCATTTTCAAGATCTATTATTTTTTTCTGCAAGTCCTCATCCAATGCACTTATATCACCGAGAAAAACCATCTTAGTATTTTCGGAAAGATAATTCCTTACATCCACAATATATTCCCTGAAAAGATTCATAATAGCACTTACTTCATCCTTAGGGCGTTTCCAGTTTTCAGTTGAAAAAGCGTAGAAAGAAATATATTTTATTCCTATGTCCTTGCAATATCTTACTATTTTTCTGAAGTTCTTTGCACCTTCGGTATGTCCGAAAGTTCTGGGAAGACCTCTTTTTTTAGCCCATCTTCCATTACCGTCCATAATAAAGCCTATATGATTCGGGAGAACTGTCGGCAACTCTTCAGAATTATTTTTTTTATTAAATATAGCCATAAATATAACCAAATTAAATCATAAGCATATCATTATATACTCATGATTTCTTTCTCCTTTACGGAAACAGACTTATCTACATCAGCACAAAACTTGTCTGTCAAATCCTGTACCTTCTTTTCACAGTCTTTGAGGTCATCTTCTGTAATTTCAGCATTTTTCTTCATAGTCTTGAATTTTTCAATAGTATCACGTCTTATTGAACGAACGGCAACCTTACAATCCTCACCATATTTCTTGATTGATTTGCAGAGTTCCTTACGGCGGTCTTCAGTGAGCTGAGGGAATACAAGACGTATTGAAGTACCATCATCTGTAGGATTTATACCAATATCTGATGCAAGTATAGCCTTTTCAATAGCTTTGAGCTGTGATTTATCCCAAGGCTGAATTACAAGTATTCTTGCTTCTGCAACAGAAACGGCTGCCATCTGATTTACAGGAGTAGGAACTCCATAGTAATCTACAGTAACCTTGTCAAGAATTGAAGGATTTGCTCTTCCTGCTCTGATTGATGCAAATTCAGATTCAAGATTGTTAAGGCTCTTGGTCATTTTTTCTTTTGCAATGTTTAACTGTTCTTTCATAAAAATTTCTCCTTTTGTTTATATTTATTTTATTTTTCGCTTATAACAGTACCTATATTTTTACCCATTACAGCATCATAAATATTATCTGGTCTTGAAAGGTCAAATACAAGCATATCCATTTTATTGTCACGGCACATTGTAGCAGCCGTACTGTCCATAACGCCAAGCTGACCGCTTAAAACTTCACTGAATGTGAGAGTATCATACTTTACGGCATCAGGATATTTGTTAGGGTCTTTATCATAAACTCCGTCAACGAGAGTTGCCTTGAACATTATATCAGCCTCAATTTCAACGGCTCTAAGAGATGCTGCCGAATCTGTTGAGAAAAACGGATTTCCTGTACCACATCCAAATATTACAACTCTGCCCTTTTTAAAATGATTGAGAGCTTTATTTCTTATATAAGGCTCTGCAAACTGTTGCATTGTTATGGCTGTCTGAACTCTTACTTCAACACCGAGTGATTCAAGTACATCAGCAACTGCAAGAGCATTCATAGTAGTAGCAAGCATTCCTATATGGTCAGCTCTTGTTCTGTCCATAGCATTGCTTGAACGTCCTCTCCAAAGATTGCCTCCTCCTACAACGATACCTATCTGAACGCCTTCATCATAACATTTTTTAACGCTTTTACAGATTTCAGTAATAGTTTCATAGTCGAAACCTGTTTTTGATTCACCTGCAAGAGCTTCTCCGCTAAGCTTAAGTAAAATTCTTTTATATTTTGGCACTAGTATACACCTCTTAAAAATTATTCTATAGTTATTTTACACTAAAAATAAGATTATGTAAAGCATTTTTTGAAAAATACTTTTTTTAAGAAAGATTTTTATATTTTTTAACAGTTTATGGTAATGCATATTATTTTATATTTTTACAAACTGATGTAAAAATCGACAATTTTCAGAAAAATTTTCAAGCATAAAGTATTGCAAATAAAATATTCCAATGATAAGATTAAATTAAGGAGGTAAAAACAATATGCAAACTAAAATCCTTATGGGCGATAATACTCCTGAATATGGTGTAAATATCGCAAATAAACTCAGAAATTATGGTTTTTATATTTATACACGAAAAAAAGACGGAAATATTATTCTTGATTCTATAGTAAAAGAAAATCCGGATATCGTAATCATCGATACAGCAATGATTAATATCGATGCAATTTCACTTATAAAACGTGTAAAAAGAAATAATGAACATTCACCAATCTTTATAGTGACATCATTATTTGAAAATGAATTTGTAGAAAAACAGCTTATGGTAAACGGAGCATCTTATTTTATGCTCCGACCGTTCAACTGCGAAGACCTTTGTGAGATTATAAATGCTATCATTCAGGACAATGAAAAAGAAAGCAACACAAATATCGAAACAGTTGTAACAGAAATTATTCATCAGATTGGAATACCTGCAAATATAAAAGGATACAGCTATCTGCGTACTGGTATCATTTCAGCAATCGAAAACAGAAGTATGCTTGAAAGCATCACCAAAGTTCTTTATCCAACAATTGCTGAAATTCATAACACAACAGCAATACGTGTTGAAAGAGCAATCAGACACGCTATAAATTCAGCGTGGAAAAAAGGTAACTTTCAGATTGTTCTAAATAATTTTTTCGGATATCAGATAGCATCATTTGAACATAAACCCTCAAATTCAGAATTTATTGCACTCATTACTGATAATTTAAGACTCAGACTAAAATATTCATCTAACTTAATGTGAGAAAAATTTAAAGTTAAAATTAAGAAACAGCAGGACGACGGACAAGTCGTTTCTGCTGTTTTTTATTTATTTAAACACTTCACCGTCAGCACAAAGAATGCCTGTACGTGATATTTTCCCTGTTTCAAATCTGACAGAAGATACAGCCGAAAATGCATCGATAAAAAGCATAGGATTAAAGTTATTTTGAGTTCCTGCTGGAAGTCTCATATTTAAAACTATATTATCAGATTTATTTATAATATTTGTTAGTTCTGTAAGAGGTTTTATATCAACAAGTTTAATGCCTTTTTTAGTTTTCTTTTCAACATTTATTTCCGGAAGTTCAAGAAATTTCTGGAGTTCTGTTAAAAAAATCTCATTTTCTTCTGGATTTTCTGTTATGCATTCAACAGAATATTCAGCTTTACCAATATCCTTGATTTTATGTTCCGGAGTAGTTACATATAATATTTTAAGTCCCTCGGGAAGTATATCATTAAGAATCTTTTTTATTTTTCCGAATGAAACTCCCTCTGTAAGATTAAAATCCATAATTTCACAGTCACTTTCAAATCCGAGCGACAATGCCATAGCAAATACTATATAAGGATGTGGATTAAATCCCTCTGTATACCATATAGGAAGTCCTGAACGCTTAAATACTCTCATTATAAAACGGTTCAAGTCAAGATGAGATATATATTTTGCACGTCCTTTTTTTTCAAAAACAGTCCTAACCTTAATCAAAACAAGCCCTCCTTGTCATTGCAGTTACTCCACAGCCTGAACACTTCTCACGACAGTTAGGAGTAGTTTTAAATTCTCTTGCTTTCATATTTTCCCTTATAAAAAAATCTTTTGAAACGTAATAATCAAGATGCTCCCAAGGCATAATTTCATTGTATTCTCTTTTACGGCAGGCATAGAATTCCGGTTCAAGACCGCATTCTTTAAAAGCATTCATCCAGACATCAAATTTGAAATGTTCGCCCCAGCTGTCAAATTTACAGCCGTTTTTCCAAGCAGTATATATTACTTTCGAAAGTCTCCTGTCGCCTCTTGCAAGAACTGCTTCAAGAAGACTTACATCTGAATTATGCCAGCTTACTTTTATCTTCTTTGTCTTTACTGAATCTATAAGAAGTTTCTGTTTACGTTCAATCATTTCACGGGTATCCTGTGGTTCAAATTCAAAAGGAGTAAAAGGTTTCGGAACAAAAGTTGCAGTGCTTATTGATACCTGTACACCTCTGCCCTTTGGTCTTTCAGGAATTGAATAAAACAAATCAACTATACGTTGTGCAAGCTCGGCGATGCCTACTATATCTTCATCAGTTTCAGTCGGAAGTCCCATCATAAAATAAAGTTTTACAGAAGAATATCCGCCCTCAAAAGCAATGCGACAGGTATTCATTATTTCATCTTCTGTTACATTTTTGTTTATAACATCTCTCAGACGTTGTGTACCGGCTTCCGGAGCAAATGTAAGACCGCTTTTTCTTACCTTTTTTACTTTTTCAAGAAGTTCTTCCGAAAAATTATCTATACGCAAAGACGGCAAGGAAAGATTTATTTTGTTTTTTTCTGTATAGTCAATAAGATTTGAAAGCATATCGGAAATATCTGAATGGTCACTTGTACTGAGTGATGCAAGTGAAAGCTCATCATAACCGGTATTTTCACATAATGCTTTTGCCTGACTATATATACTTTCTCCAGACTTCTCCCTGAAAGGACGATACAAAAATCCCGCCTGACAGAAACGACAACCTCTTATACAACCTCTTAAAACTTCAACCGATGCTCTGTCGTGTACGATTTCAGTAAATGGAACTACAAAATTATCAGGATAATATACTTTGTCAAAATCAGAAATAATTCTTTTATGAATAACAGCAGGTACTCCCTCATCAGAAGTGATACTTCTTACAGTTCCATCAATGTTATACTCCACATTATAAAAAGATGGCACATAAACTCCCTGAATGTTTACAGCATCACGTAAAAATTCAGTTCTTGAAGAACCCTTTTGCTTATGTTTATAATATAAATCCATCAGCTCAAGATTTACTTCCTCTCCCTCACCGAGAATCATAATATCGAAAAAATCCGCAAGAGGTTCGGCATTGCATACACAAGGACCTCCGGCAACTACTATAGGTGAAAGATTCTCACTTCTTTCTTTCTGCCATACCGGAACGCCGGCAAGATCAAGCATATTCAATACATTAGTATAAGAAAGTTCATACTGCATAGTAAATCCTATAAAATCAAATTCCCTGACAGGCTGTAGATTTTCAAGACTATACAATGGTATATCGTTTTCACGCATAATCTTTTCAAAATCTTCTGAAGGTGCAAAAACCCTCTCACAGCGATAATTCTCACGACTGTTTGTAAGCGAATACAATATTTTCATTCCCAGATGTGACATTCCTATATCATAAGTATCCGGAAAACAAAATGCAAAACTAACATCAGTTTCATCAGGATTTTTTATAATGCTTCCCATCTCACCTCCTATATATCTTGACGGTTTCTGAACATCAAGAAGATATTTTTCAATTTTTTCTCTGAGCATTTTTATATCCTCCGGTATTTTATTTTCTTAGATTATTTTAGCATTTTATACTATAATAAGTCAAGACTATTTTCATAAGTGGATATGTTATTCAAACTGCACAAAAAATACATATAATTTTCGTCATAAAATTTGCACGTAAAATTATATAATTCTATTGACATTTTCTATAATCGTGATATAATATTATTAGTATCAGAAATAAAGATATTAAGAAAGCAGGTGATATATTTGAAAAGAAGTGTTTACAGTTTGGTTCTTATGGATGATGTCATAAAAGCTGTTGACGAGGAAGCTTACAGACAAGGTACAAGCCGTTCAAATCTAATTAATCAGATTCTTGCACAGCACCTTTCATATACTACCCCTGAAATGAGAATCAGAAATATATTTGATTCAGTTTCCGATTCACTTGATTCTTATTTTCAGCTCATTCCTCAGAATTCCGGTTCACTTATGACTATAAAGACAGCTTTACAGTACAGATACAACCCGACAATAAATTATAAAGTGGAACTGCTACGTTCCCCAGATAATTATATAGGCTCTCTTAAAGTTCAGATTAGAACCCAGAGTCAAAACCTTATAAACCTGTTCTGCGGATTTTTTAAATTCTGGACTTCATTTGAAATTATATGTCTCAGTGATAAAATGCCATCAGATTATTCAGCCGAAATAAACAGTAATAAATTTTCAAGAAAGCTCTATAATCCAT
>CAMWNQ010000009.1 GCA_947175655.1 uncultured Clostridia bacterium
TTTTAAAGAAGCACTTGAAAAGCTTGATAAATATGGTCAAGACCACTTACTTAAATATTATGATGAAATATCTGAAAATGAAAAAGCTGAACTTTTATCAGATATAGAAAAGCTTGATTTGTCATTTATTGATATCTTCAATGAAAGCAAAGACACAGAAAAGAGAGGAAATTTCTCACCTATCGGAGCAGTAAAAATTGATGAAGTCAAAGAAAGATATGAAGAATTTAATAAAACAGGTATTGATGTTATAAAAAAAGGAAAAGTCGGAGCAGTTCTTCTTGCAGGCGGACAAGGTACTAGACTTGGTTTTGACCACCCAAAGGGAATGTTTAACATAGGCATCAACAAGGAACTTTATATTTTCGAATGTCTTATGAATAATATAAAATCTGTTGCAGATAAAGCCGGTGCTTGGGTACCTCTTTATATTATGACAAGCGAGATAAACAATCAGGAAACCATTGATTTTTTTGAAAGTAAGAACTATTTTGGCTACAATAAAGATTATGTTACATTCTTTGTTCAGGATATGGCTCCTGCTGTTGATAAGAACGGAAATGTACTTCTTGAAGAAAAAGGAAAGATTTTATTTTCACCTAATGGAAATGGTGGCTGGTTCTCATCAATCGCAAAAGCCGGTCTTCTTAATGAAATCAAAAACAAAGGCATTGAATGGATTAATGTTTTTGCTGTTGACAATGTTCTTCAGAAAATTGCTGACCCTGTATTTATAGGTGCTGTTGTATGTTCAGAATGCGAATCCGGCGGAAAGGTTGTCAGCAAATCTGAACCAAATGAAAAAGTCGGTGTTCTTTGTCTTGAAGATGGCAAGCCGTCTATTGTTGAGTATTATGAAATGACTGATGAGATGCGTAACAGACGTGAAGCTGATGGAAGTCTTTCATACAGATACGGGGTAATTCTAAACTATCTCTTTAAGACAGACAAGCTCGAAAAGATTATGAATAATAAGATGCCTATACACATAGTAAATAAAAAATCGGTATGTCTTGATGAAAACGGAAATAAATCAGAAACCGAAGTTTTTAAGTTTGAAACCCTTGTGCTTGATATGATTCATATGCAGGACAGTTGTCTTTCATATGAAGTTGAAAGAAATCACGAATTTGCACCTGTAAAGAATGCAACAGGGGTTGACTCTGTAGCATCAGCACAGGAGCTTTTAAAAGAAAACGGAATTGAAATATAAATAAAATAAATCAGTCAAGACGGAATTATTAATAAGTAATCCGTCTTGTTTTTCGGAGATGTTTTTTATGAAAAGAGTATTAGTATATTTAAAAAACTATAAAAAGCAACTTATTTTAGGACCTTTTTTTAAACTGCTTGAAGCAATATTTGAACTTATAGTTCCGGTTGTAATGGCTAAGATTATTGATAACGGTATAGGAAACAATGACAAGGCATATATTCTGAAAATGGGAGCAGTAATGGTTGTGCTTGGAATATGTGGTCTTGCATTTGCCCTGATATGTCAGTATTTTGCCTCACAGTGTGCATACGGATTCGGTACGGATTTGAGAAAAGCACTTTATAAACATATCAACAGCCTGTCATACAGCAATATAGATAAATTTGGTACATCTACTCTTATAAACAGAATTACAAATGATACAAATTCGGTGCAGACCGGAGTAAATATGTTTATAAGACTTGCATTCAGAGCACCGTTTTTGGTAATTGGTGCAATTATAGCCTCTATGCTTATTGATTTGAAACTCTCAATAGCATTTCTTATAATAACTCCAATAATTTCACTTATAATCTATGCAGTTATGAGTCATACAATTCCGCTTTACAAAAAAACTCAGCAAAAACTTGATAAGACTGCTACCCTCACAAGAGAAAATCTTGAAGGTACTAGAGTTATAAGAGCTTTTTCACGTCAGGAAGAAGAAATAAAAAATTTCAGTATTGCCTGTAATGAACTTTCAGATAATGCGATACTTGCTGGAAAAATATCATCTATACTTAATCCGGTTACATTTATGATAATGAATCTTGGAATAGTTGCAATTATATACTTTGGTGGTATTCGTGTGGATAGTGGCAATATAAGTCAGGGAGACCTCACTGCGTTTATAAATTATATGACTCAGATACTTCTTGCACTTGTAGTTCTTGCAAATCTTATCATAACTTTTACAAAGGCAATAGCATCTGCTAACAGAATAAGTGATATTTTTGAATGTCAGAATGAAATAGTTTCCGGCAGTCTTAAAAATACTGATGATAATTCAGAATATTCAATAGAATTTGAAAATGTATCTTTTATGTATGAGGGTGCAGGTGCGAATTCTCTTGAAAATATAAACTTTAAAATAAAAAAAGGTGGTATGCTTGGTATCATAGGTGGCACAGGAAGCGGAAAATCTACACTCGCATCACTTATCCCGAGATTTTATGAGGCAAATTCCGGAACAGTAACGATATTCGGAAAAGATATAAAAGAATATGATTCTGAATATATAAGAAAGATTGTTGGTAATGTTCCACAGAAAGCAGTCCTTTTTACAGGTAGTGTAAGAGATAATATGAAATGGGCAGACGCAGATGCCAGTGATGAAGAAATAATCAGGGCATTAAAAATTGCTCAGGCGTGGGAATTTGTGGAAAAGCTTCCCAGAAAACTTGATACTGTAATATCTCAGGGCGGTAAAAATCTTTCAGGCGGTCAGAAACAACGTATCGCTATTGCAAGAGCTTTTATAGGAAATCCGAAAATAGTTATACTTGATGACAGTACAAGCGCTTTGGATTATGCTACTGATTTTGCTTTCAGAAAGGCAATAAAAGAAAATCTGAAAGATACAACTATAATAATGATTTCTCAGAGAGCTACATCTTTAAAAGATGCTGATACTATTATTGTAATGGACGACGGAAAAGCTGTAGGTACAGGAACTCACGAAAGCCTTCTTGAAAACTGTGAAGTTTATAATGAAATTTACAATTCTCAGCTCAGAAACAGGGAAGGAGAGTGAGTATATGTTTAAAACATTGAAAAGGGTAATGTCATATGCAAAGCCTTATAAGCTTTATTTTATATTTACTGTTATATTTGCTTTGGTTGGTGTATCGCTTTCACTTGCAGTGCCAATATTTATAGGAAAAGCCGTTGATTATGCAGTAGGAAAGGGCGCTGTTGAATTTGAGGGTATTATTAAAACTGCTCTTGTACTTGGAGTTATAGTATTACTGAGTACATTTTTTCAGTGGTTTATGTCACTCTGTACCAACAAGCTTGCATATCTTACAATCAGGGATATAAGATGTGATGTATTTGCAAAGCTTGAAAGAGTGCCTGTAAAGTTCATTGACAGTAAAACAAAAGGTGAACTCACGAGCCGAGTAATAAATGATATAGAAATAATTTCTGATGGTCTTCTTCAGGGATTTGCACAGCTTTTCAGCGGTGTTGTAACAATACTCGGAACAATAATATTTATGATGCTTATAAATATAAAAATAAGTCTTTTTGTAATAATTCTTACTCCGTTGTCATTTATAGTGGCATCTAAGATAACAAAACTTACTCACGATACTTTTGTTGAGCAGTCAAAACTCAGAGGTGAAATGATAAGCCTTACAGAAGAAATGACGGGAAATCAAAAGATTATAAAAGCTTTTGTATATGAAGAACGTGCCGAGGAACGTTTCGACAAAATAAATAAAGCGTTCGGAAAAATCGGTGCAAAAGCTACTTTTTATTCATCTGTTACAAATCCGGCAACACGTTTTGTGAATGGTCTTATATATACAACTGTAGGCATTGTAGGAGCATTGAGTGCGATAGGTTCAGTAGGATTTATCGGTCTTATTTCAATAGGTGAACTCACAAGTTTTCTTGCATATGCAAATCAGTATACAAAGCCTTTCAATGAAATATCGGGCGTTGTTGCAGAACTTCAGAATGCAGTTTCATCAGCAGAGAGGGTTTTTGCAGTTCTCGATGAAGAAGAAGTTCCTGATGATTCCGATAAGGAAGTCCTTGAAAAATGTGACGGCAATCTTAGTTTCAGAAATGTTGGATTTTCATATGTTCCGGAAGTTCCGCTTATACAGGATTTTAATCTTGATGTAAAAAGCGGTCAGAAAATTGCAATAGTAGGACCTACGGGTTGCGGAAAAACTACTATTATAAATCTTCTGCTTAAATTTTATGATATTCAGAAAGGTGATATTATAATATCAGGCAAAAACACTGATGATATTGCAAGAGACAGTCTCAGAAGTACTTTCGGTATGGTTTTGCAGGAAACGTGGATTTTTACAGGTACTGTAAAAGAAAATATTGCATATGGAAAACCTGATGCATCTATGGAAGAGATTATAAAAGCATCAAAGGCAGTATATGCTCATAATTTTATTAAGAGACTTCCAAATGGATATGATACTGTTATAAGTGACAATAGTGGTCTTTCACAGGGACAGAAGCAGTTGCTATGTATAGCAAGAATAATGCTTATGAATCCGCCTTTGCTTATACTTGATGAGGCAACAAGCAGTATTGACCTTCGTACAGAACAACAGATACAGAAGGCTTTTGAAAAACTTATGATGGGTAAGACGAGTTTTATTATTGCACATCGTCTTTCAACTATCAAGAATGCAGATGTTATACTGGTAATGCAGAGTGGTCATATACTTGAACAGGGAAATCATAATCAGCTTATTGCAAAAGGCGGATTTTATGCAAAACTCTATAACAGTCAGTTTGCGGAGACATAATTTAAGGGCAGTTTTTCAACTGCCCTGTTTTTCTGTATTTCTTATATAGTGAAAAAGATATTGCTGAGCTATTCCGGCATAGTCTTTTATATATTCCGGCAGTCCATCGGGATAATATCTTTCAAGAACGCGTTTTATCCATACATCAATTGGGAATGCTTCTGTTCTGTACATTCCGAAAAGTAATACACATTCTGAAACTTTCGCCCCCACTCCCTTTATGGATATGAGTTTCTGACGTGCTTCATCAATTGACATTTTTCTGATTTCTTCCGGATTTACTTCCCCTGATGCTACTTTATTTACTGCATCAACAATATATTTTGCACGGAATCCGCTTTTAAGATATTCAAGGCTTTCAACAGTTTCACCGGAAAGTTCATCAGCTGTAGGAAAATGTCCATAGTGATTGCAAAGTCTTTCAATAATAATCTTTATTCTTGGGATATTATTATTCTGAGATATTATAAATGAAATGAGACATTCCCAGAAATCCTGTTTTAAAAGTCTTATTCCGCCGGCAAATTCACATGCTTTTTTAAGAGTTTCGTCTTGGGAAAAGATTTTTTTGAGTTCAGAATAATCAGTATTCAAATCAAAGTATTCTACCCATTTGTTTAAAAAGTCCTGTTCGCTTGTATCGTGAAATATAAAGCGGTCGTTGTCCTGAGATATGGTAAGGTTTTCATTTAAGAAGAATCCTTTATAGGTACAGTCATAATCTGATTCAATTTTTTTCCACCTGAATGCCTGACCGCAGTCAAGAGTTTCATCAAGATTGAAATCTTTCTGATATAATATGATGTCATTTCCGATTTTCTGATATTTCATTTTACCACCTTATTACTACTTGATTTTCTTATTAAATTATACTATAATATATATTATAATACAAGTATCTGGAGTTGATTTTTTGAAAAAGTTTTTTGTATATTTTATATTATCTGCTTTTCTGATTTCATTATGTTCCGGCTGTTCCGGAAATAGGACATCAGTTGGAAATAATCAGTTAACTGAACCGGTGGAAGAAGTTACAGAGGCTGTCATTACTGAACCGGCAGAAGAAAAGATAATAATGCCTGTCAAAGAAGTATATATATATGACAATGCCAAGATACTTTCTGATGAAGATTTGACTGAATGTAATAACTATGCCGGCTGGATAAACAAAAATCTGATGCTTAATACTGCTGTAGTTATAACAGATAAGCTTGATAATATATCTCCGGCTGAATATGCTGAAAAGTGTTTCAATAATATATTTAAAAACGATGTTGAAAGCATTGAAGACGGTATCAATAATGGTATACTTCTTCTTATAAATAATGATACGAACAAGGACTATATATATAAGCACGGTAATGTTTCATCATATATTACTGAAAAATCGGAAAAAGAAAGCCTTTTTTATGCAACAAAAAGCATTGTCAAAGGTGATTTTAAACCGGCATTAAATCAGTTACTTTCACTTGCGGAATTATGCCCGAAGTATATTTTTGACAATGCATCATTATTTACATATGAACAGATAGCTGAACTTGAAAATGTACTTGAATCGAACAGTAATCTGAATATATCAGTATTTACTTATGATAATCCTGAAAATAATAACATTCTTGATATTTATAAACGTCATTGCAGTGATAATGCAGGAACAATGATATTGATAAATAAAAGTTCAAGTGAATTTTCTGTAGTTTCTGATAATAAGGTTGTTAAATCGGAGAAACAAACTGACGGATTTAAGGATTATTATAATACAGTAAAAAAGCATCTTGAAAACTTGGGTGTTTCTTTTGCATCGGACGTTTCATAAAATACATAATTTTTGTGAAAATACTACAAATATTGCTTTTGAAAATAATGTAAATTATAGAAATTTATAAAAAACTATTGAAATAGCATTTTAAATTATGATATAATACTTACGATACTGACACGGAGGTTTTTTACTATGACTGCAAGAGATGAGTTTATTAAGATTTATACCGAAAAAATTCACCGTCCAGGTGCTGATAAGCTTCTGGATTATCTGATTTCAAATTCAAGTGATTTTTTTACTGCTCCTTCAAGCACAAGATACCACGGTTCATATGAAGGGGGTCTTGTTGAGCATAGTCTTAACGTTTATCATTGTCTCGTTGATTATCTCAACCGCAACCGTACAAAAGAACTTTATCAGATGGACTACAGCCCTGAAACAATTGCTATTGTGGCACTTCTTCACGATGTCTGTAAAATTAATTTATATACTGTTGATTACAGGAATGCCAAAAACGAAAAAGGAGTCTGGGAAAAAGTTCCTTATTACAAAATCGATGATAATTTGCCGTATGGTCACGGTGAAAAATCCGTTTATATTATTTCAAGCTATATGAAACTTAGCCGTGAGGAATCCTTTGCTATACGCTATCATATGGGATTTTCCGGTATAGAAGATAAAAATTCTATAGGAAAAGCTTTTGAAATGTTTCCGCTTGCCTTTGCTGTAAGCGTTGCCGATATGGAAGCAACGTATTTTCTTGAAGGCAGTGAAAATTAAAATTACTATTGGAGGTCTTTTATTTTATGTATTGGTACGATGACGCTATTATTTATCACATTTATCCGCTTGGGTTCTGCGGAGCTCCTAAATATAACGAAGGAGGTCCTGTTGAATACCGTCTTAACAAGGTTCTTGACTGGATTGACCATTTTAAGGAAATGAACGTTGATGCAATTTATTTCGGTCCTATATTTGAATCAGTTGAACACGGCTATGATACTACTGATTACAAGACTATTGACAGAAGACTTGGTGATAATAATTCATTTAAGCATATATGTGAAAAACTTCACGAAAATGGTATAAAAGTAATTCTCGATGGTGTTTTCAATCACGTAGGAAGAAAATTCCCTCAGTTTGTTGATATTCAGCAGAACGGTCAGAATTCAGGATATTGTGGCTGGTTCCAGAATCTTAATTTTGGCGGTCAGAGTCCTTGTGGTGATAATTTCTGGTATGAAGGCTGGAATGGTCACTATAATCTTGTAAAACTCAATCTTAAAAATGTAGGTGTTTGCGACCACCTTATTGATGCTGTAAACTACTGGATTGAAGAATTCAAAATTGATGGTATCCGTTTTGACGCTGCCGATTGTATTGAATTTGAATTCTTTAAGAGAATAAGAGATTTCTGTAAGGGCAAGAAAAGAGATTTCTGGCTTATGGGTGAAATCATTCACGGCGATTATAAGAGATGGGCTAATCCTGAAATGCTCGACAGCACTACAAACTATGAATGCTATAAGGGGCTCTGGTCATCACATAACGATAAGAACTATTTTGAAATAGATTACTCTATAAACAGACAGTCAGGAAACGGCGGTATATATAAGGATATAAATCTTTATACTTTTGCTGACAATCACGATGTAAACCGTCTTGCAAGCACTGTAAAAGACCAGAACCATCTTAAAAATATATACACTCTTCTTTATTGTATGCCAGGTATACCTTCAATCTATTATGGAAGTGAATACGGTATAAAGGGTATAAAGGAAAATAATTCTGATGATGGACTTAGACCTTGCCTTGATATAAATAATATTCCTGATAAAAATGAGGACTTATACAGACATATCGTAAAGCTTGGAAGAATTTACCGTGCATATCCTGCACTCCGTACGGGTTCATATCAGACTGTTATAGTAAGAAATCAACAGCTCTTATTCAAAAAGGAACTTAACGGTCAGACTGTATATGTTGCCCTTAACCTTGAGGACAGAGAATTTGACCTTAATTTCAATACACATCTTCCGGCACTTGTTGATGTTATAAATGGTATTCCTGTACAGGTTAATAACGGCAATGCTTATGTCAAGATGCCTGCTTATTCATCAATGATTATTGTTACTGATGATATTGTGAATACTATTGAACCTGAAACTACTGCTGAACCTGTTCCGGAAGACAAGGATACAGAAATTATAATAGGCGGTAAATATCTTCACTACAAGGGCGGGGAATATGAAGTAATCTCACTTGCACGTCACAGTGAAACACTCGAAGAACTTGTAATTTATAAATCACTCGCAACAGGTGATATATGGGCTAGACCAAAGTCAATATTCATCGGTAAGGCTGGAGAAGTAAGAAGATTTGTTTTGATATAATCAGATGTAAATAAAAAAATGTATAATTTCTGATATTCTGAAAATAATATGCTTACAGAGCAAAATATTATATGCCCTGACGGAAGTCTTATGTTTTATTAAATCTGATTCCGCAATCCGCACTCGGAACAGTATTTTTTAAGATTTTCCGGTGTGCGGACTGAAAGGTGATATATTATGAGTAAGCATAACAGAAATAACCAGAATCAGACAAGTAATAAGAATAATCATAACCAGTGTGATAATAAAAATAATCAGAATCAGTACAGCGACAGCAAAAAAAGTGATAATAACAATGCCACTGACTGCAACAGATAGTTAAAAACATCAAAGGGAGTATCTTAAAAAAGATACTCCCGATTTTTTTACCCTATTAACAATTTATAATTCTCATTTCAGCCAAAATACTCCTTGCATAAGACTGTCGAAAAGAAATTTTGCTTTATCAAGTTCTTTCTGCTACAAACTGTAAAAGCCCCCACCTAAAGAGGTGGGGGAGAATGTCACAATATGAAACATATAAGTCCACTGCAACCCTCGTTAATAACTCTTTCAAGGGTTTCTTGAAGTTTCATTCTTGCATCAGTCGGCATTTTATAGAGTTTGCTATGAAGACCTTCATTTACAAGTTCGTGAAGAGATTTGCCAAAAATATTGCTTTCCCATATTTTAGTAGGATTTTCTTCAAATCCTTCAAGAAGATAATGTATAAGTTCCTCGCTCTGGCGTTCCGTTCCTACAATAGGACTTACAGTAGTATTTATAGATGCTTTCATAAGATGTATTGACGGTGCAGACGCTTTCAGTTTTACACCATACTTTCCACCCTGTTTGATAATTTTTGGTTCTTCAAGGGAAAGTTCTTCCATTTCTGGCATAACTATTCCATATCCTGTTGCCTCTACTTCTGCAAGTGCAGGAGCAAATCTCATATATTCTTTCTTGATTTTGTTTAGTTCAAGAAGTATCGGCAGTAAATCACTTTCATTATCGATTTCAATACCGGTTTCTTCTCCTAGTATCTTATAGAAAAGACTGTTGTCAATCTCAGCACTTACTGTAACACTTCCTTTGCCCAAATCCATTCCGCTTATCTCTGACTTTAGAATATGAGGACATTGCATAATTGCCTGTGTCATATATTCCGCTTCACGTACAAGTTTTATATCCTTTGCACTTTCTTTGATACAGTTCATTATATCAGATTTGAGCCAGTGACCTTTTTCAAGTGAATTTATCCATTTTGCTGTTTTAATATTTATCTCTTTTATAGGGAATGAATATAAAATTTCCTGCATTATCATTTTTATATCATTTTCATCAAGTTCAAGACAGTTTACTGGTATTACTTTACAGTCATATTTATCCGTAAGGTTATGGCACATTTCTATAGTTTCTTTTTTTCTGGGCTGTGCAGAGTTCATTATTACTACAAACGGCTTTTTCAGTTCTTTGAGTTCACATATAACACGTTCTTCACATTCTTCATATTCGTGTCTTGGTATATCTGAAATACTTCCATCAGTTGTAACTACAAGTCCTATTGTAGAATGGTCAGCGATTACTTTTCTTGTTCCGATTTCAGCAGCCATATTGAATGGTATTTCTTCATCAAACCACGATGTCATTACCATTCTTGGCATTTCATTTTCTATATATCCCAAAGAACTTGGAACTATATAGCCTACACAGTCAATAAGTCTTACATTGAATTTAGCACTGTTTTCAAGACTTATTTCTACTGCTTCTTCTGGTATGAATTTAGGCTCTGTAGTCATTATTGTTTTTCCGGCTGCGGACTGCGGAAGTTCATCAATAGCACGTTCACGCTTGAAATCACTTTCAATATTGGGAATAACAAGACTTTCCATAAAACGTTTTATAAAAGTGGATTTTCCTGTTCTTACAGGACCTACTATTCCAATATAAATATTTCCTCCGGTTCTTCCGGCGATGTCACTGTATATATCTTTAGTCATTTAAAATATTCTTCCTTTCATATTCTTTTTACATAAGTATCTGTTAATCAAAGAACCATCGGAATTAAAATCATTCCGTCCTTTTCAAGCTTATCACTGTAAAGGTCATTTTCTTCCATTATAATATCAACACTTGTACTGTATCTTTTTGCAATATCCCATATATCTTCGTTTTCGATTCCGTAGTAAAGCTTTAACGCATAATCTCCGTCACGTACTTTCTTTACTGTATCATCAACATTTATTTCTGAAATTGCCTTTATTGATGATGAATTATATAAAGATATATCAGCTTTTATATCGGCTTTTACATTGAGTGAATTTTCTGAAGTTATATTATATGATACATTCTTTACTGTAATTTCTGCCAGTGCCGTTCCGGTAAGATAATTACGTTCATCAACGGAAAAAGTTTCCTCGAAAGCCTCATCTTTATCGGACATAATTATAAGTCCCGAATTATCCTTTCCGACTGTTGTATAAGTAAGCATACCGCTTATAACTATTTTTTTCTCATCTGGCAGAAGTCTTGTATTTATATTTTTGGGAGTACACCATAAATCATATATGCTGACTGGCATATTTTCTCCCTCACAGAGTTTTGCACTGTTGTGAATTTCATTCTGTATTGTTACAGGTATCTGTTCCGCCTTGATGTCTGAAAGTATAACATTGCAGGGATATGTAGTTGAATATGCATCAGTTCCGAGCATAATGGAGGCTGATTTTATTCCAGTACATTCAAGACGTATTTCGGCTTCAAATTTTATTACCTTGTTTTCTCCTGACTTGTTAAGAGATGATACAGCTTCACAGTAAACAGCTCCAGCTTTGATATTTATTTCATAACTTTCATCAACTCCTTCAAGGTCAATTATCTGACTGAATGGCACTGTAAATTCAAGAGGTTCAATAGCACCGCTTCCGTCCTTTTCACAGGAATATAAAATTTTTACAAGAGCTTCTCCTTTTGACATTATTTTTCCTGATATAAGCTTTTTATCGCATGTTATTGAATGACATTCGCATTTTATAATATTTATTACTGCCGGCTGTGATTCGTTTATTTCCACTTCCTCGGATATCTGTACGGATTTTACAGCAGAAACTTTTTTATATGCAAATTTTACAGGAGTTTTTCTTATTTTTACGTTCATACCAAAAGCGTCACTTATAACTTCCTGTATGTTTTCTCCTGCTATTTTTATTTTTATTGATACTGCCCCTCTTAAATCAAGACGGCGTTTGTTTACTGCCCTGTAGTTTATATGGTCAGTTTTGGGTCTGATTTCAACTGAAACGTTGTCACATATTTTTCCTAAGTCAAGAGTTTTTGAAAAAGTCTGCTTCTGGTTTACACATTGCAGTACTGCTCCGGTCTCACTGCAATAAAGTATACGCATATCACATCTGAGTTCATATGAAAGCTTATCCCCACTTATATTATAATCAGTTATAGTTGGCAGAACCTCACATCTTACAAGTCGGAATATATCAGGGTAATAATCGGGAAGTATGTAATCAAGTTCAACGCCCTGTTCCTGTACACCCTCATAAATACACTCTGAAACTGATATTGTTTCCTTATTAACCTTTAAATCCATAATTTGAAATCCTCCTAAATATTTTTGCTCTGTCACATTATATTCAGTCAATTCGCCTATTATAACCTGAATAATTTAAAAAAATATTGACTTATTGCAGATTGTATGATATTATTATACTTATATTATTATTTATATAATTGGAGGATTTTTTATAATGAAAAAATTTGCTTTTATTACTTCACTGGTTCTTTCTGTATGTACACTTTGTAGTTTCTCTGCCTGCGGAGATGCATCGGAAGTTATAGAAAAAGTACAGAAAAACAAAGTTGAAAATTCTATCGAAAAAATGGAGGATATTTCTAAAACTTTCGAGAAAGGTTCTGTATCTGGGAATACCTATTCAAGCAGTTTTAGTAATATAAAGTTTGAATCTCCTGATGGCTGGACTTTTGCTACTGATGAAGAATTATCACAGTCTATGAATGAAGGCGTTGATGTTGTAGGCGATGATATTGGTTTTAAAGATGCGGAACTCAATAAGAAGCTTATCGAAAAAACTACTATTTATGATATGATGGCTTCTAATGAATATACTGGTGAAAACATTATTGTACTTTATGAAAATATAAAGGCTTATGGTCTTGATCCTGATGAATTTAGTGAAACTGATTATATTAATCAGGTAAAGAAAAATCTCACAACTATGAATAACGATACTTTGTCTTATACCCAGAAAGGCGGAATTGAAACAGTCAATATGGCTGGTATGGATTTTACAAAGACAACATTTACTGCTGAAATCAAGGGATATGATGTTTCTATAGAGCAGATTTATTATGTTCATAAAACAGGTGATTATATGACTGGTATAATTTTATCTTCTGGTATATCAGGAAATGATATGTCTATTTATGAAAAATGTTTTACTGCTAATGAATGATTTTTTCCATTTAATTCCAAAAATAAATACATTTTTACATAATTTTGTCATAAATTTTTTTTCAAATTATATTGCAAATATTTTTTTAATTTGATATAATTACAGTATACATCATTTTTAAAATCTGATGAAATGTTTTTATTATGAGGACTGATTAGGAATGAGAAAAAAATTATTTTTAATTGCAATGTTATCTGCTTTATGTATGCTTGCATATGGTTGCGGAAGTCACGAATTTGAATCGGAAAGTTCTTCTGTATCCATTATTGAAAATCCGGTTTCAACGACATCTGTTAATACTGAAATTTCCCAAACGGAAATATTATCAATACATACTGAACAAATTACAAAAGCTCCGGTTACTTCAAGTGTTATAGTTTCTTCAGATGTTGCAGAACAGACTTCTGTTACAACTGTTAACGTCGTCACTAATGCAAATATCCAGACTACATTTAATTTGAATGTTGAAACTACTAAATTAGTTACTTTCAAGTCACCGTCCGGAGAAACAGAGTTCCACCAGATAACCAATAAACACGCTCAGTATGAAGAAAGAGTTCCGACCGTGCTTAAACCGCACGAACCTGTTATATATACGACTGCTCCGCCTGTATCATCAGAAACAGAAACTGAAACCACTGTATCAGCAATAAATCCTACTGACCCTTCGGAAGAATTTACAGAGACTACTACCGAATCAGTTATACCTCCTGAACCAGTAACGACAAATGAAATGTATTATAACGGTATGACTCCGGGAGATGACATTTTTAATCTTATAAGTTCATTCGGAGAATATGAATCCTTAAACTCATCTCCAAGTTACTACTATAATGATGAGGGAATACAGGGTGAAGACAGACATTACTATTTCCCTGATTTTGAAATTTATACCTGTTGGTTTGAAGACTGCGAAATACTCAAGGAAATAGTTATAAAAGATTATTCATACGAAACTTCAAGAGGTATTTTGCTTGGTATGAATGCAGAAGATATAACATCACTTTATGGATTCGGTGCATATGATGATTTAGGATATATATATTATCCTTATCCTGATGATGACAGCTTGTATATATGCTTCCATACTGATGAATATGATGAAATCGACTATATAGTATACCATAAGGATTTGAAATAATAATTGAAAATAAAAAAAAGCAGGAGTTCAATACTCCTGCTTTTTTATGTTATTTCATTAAAATATAAGATTACCAGCTTACAATTTTTGCGAGATATTGTTGTACCATAAGTGCATCATTTGCATCAAGTCCATTTCCAGATGAATGAACATCAGCATTGATGATTCCTTTTTTTGAAAGTTTGTTTGAAGAAGCATCACCTACATAAGATGCAATTGCAACAACATCAGCTACATCAACTACACCGTCATCATTGGCATCACCTTTTATTATAATATCTGTTTCAGTAGTTTCGTGTTCTGTAGTCAATGCCGGAGTTTCGGAATAATATAATTTTATTTCTTTAAGTTCAATTGGCATATCAATCATATCATTCACTTCATTGCTCCATACTCCGGAGTATATTTTTTCTATAACAGATTCATATGTATTCTTGGGAAGTTCTATTTTTACTGATGCTGTATCTGATTCACTGAAACGCAAATCCCATTCTATATCATTTAATTTTCCTGCTATACCACCGAACGGATTGCCTTTGAAAATAAGTTCTACATATTCCGCATTATTTGCATTAAAATTCCATTTACTTTCTTCATCAAATACAAAGTCAGCATTTACAACTTTTGTACTGGAATCCGGATTATTTGATGCTGTTGTTACTGTGGTTGTTGTATTGGCAGTAGTAGTTGTTGTTTCTGGAGTCTGAACAGGGGATAAATCAAAACGATTTTCTTCATCTTTAAGCTTTGACCACATATATCTTAAAAACCAGCCGTCAAAATTGGTGATTTCTATTGATGAACCTGCCATCATAATAGATGTACCATCATCAGGGAATCCCCCAGGTGGGAAACCGTCAATATCGCCTTCACCGCCATAAAAATCAGTCATTCCGAATCCGTGACCTACTTCGTGTTCAAGGACGTGTATACCTGTTCCATCTATCATATTAATATATGCATCATCTGAAAGACGTTGTCCCCAGTCTCCGCCACAGCCTCCTATTGAAGGGAATCCTTGTGTTCCCCAAAGATACATATCAAAACGATTTTCATAACCGTTCGGATATTCATAATATGGGTCTTCGAAATGGTCACATCTTGAAATTTCAATTGGTGCGCTTGGAAGTTTATCAGGTATTTCCTCTACTCCGTTTGATGTATCATAAGTACTGTCATAGTCTGATATTATATCATCATAAACCTTTTCATCAGGTTGTAAGTCAAGAAGAAGATTTTTATCAAAAACTGCCCAGCCTACTATATTTATATTGATATGTTCATACGGCCAGTTTTCATATCCTGCAAGCCATTTGTTCCAGTCATTATAGCATTTTTCAAGCATTGCCTGAAAACCTTTTCTCTGTTCAAACGTAAGAGGTTTATATGACTGCCATCTTACTACGTAGTTGAGAGTACCTTTTCCGGCAACAATCTGGTCGAAAATTGTATTTTTTCTGACTGTTGACTGTTCTCTCTCAATTCTGTTCTGCCATATCCAGTCGGCAGCATACTGGTACTCTGACGGAAAATCATCAATGGTTACTGCATTTGCAATCACAGAAATCTCTGGCTGTATAGTATTATTTATGTTCAATGGTGATACTGCGGAGAGCATCAGAATTGAAGAACTTAAAATGCCAGATAATACTTTTAATTGAATATTCATATTATAAAATCTCCTTTATTTATAAATTATTAATTGTGAATTTATTGACATAATGCATCAAGCATAGTCTTTACTATATTTTCTGAACGTGTATCTGAATTATTTTTGTTTTCAAGCAGTACACAGAATGCTATCGGATGGCGTTCATCTTCAATAAATCCCACCAACAGTGAATTTTCTTCTTCACCGTCTTTAATCTGAGCCGTACCACTTTTTATTCCTATATTGTAACCGCTTATTGATTCAGAATAGTTCTTGCCGTTTTCAAGCATAATCTGTCTTACTTCGGTTGATGACTCTGGAGTAAATACCTCTTCACTGTAAGAAGTTTCTGCCCAGTCACCTATTTCATTTTCAACGTTTGTTGTATATTTTATGAGATATGGCATAGTCATTTTGCCTGTCTGATTTGCAATACCGCTCTGCCACATCATTAACTGCATAGGACTTACAAGAGTTTCGCCCTGTCCGATACATCCCCATTGTGTATTGAACTCATAGGAATCTTTAAGAGTAGTTGAAGCACGTTCACATTTTATACCGTTTATATCGAAATACTGTTCCTTATCATCATTTACAGCATATCCCATTTTTTCATAACACTTTATAATATTTTCAAGAGGCATATCGTCATCTTCAACGAGTTGTGCAAAAAATGGATTACAACTGTTTTGGAATGCCTGTTGTATATTCTGTGTACCGTGACCGTAGCTGTTGTGACATACTATCTCATTACCGCCTTTATTCATATATATTCCGTTGCAGGTATATGACTTTGAAAATAATTTGTCTTTGCCCATAATCTGAAATGCTGAAAGGAGGGTTGATACTTTTTGTGTTGACCCCGGAACTGTTCCATACATTACTTTTGAAATCAATGTGCCTGTTTCAAAGTTTTCAATGTCGGCATAGCCTTTTGTTACATCAAATGACGGCAGACTTGTACATACAAGTATTTCACCTGTTTTATAGTCATATGCAACTGCACAGCCTTTGCTGGTTCCGAAAGAATCATATACTTTTCTGTTTGCATAATGGTCAAGAGATGTATGGATTGAACTTTTTCCGTCCTTTGATACGAGACCCATTGAAAAACTGTAATTATTCAGTTTTTCTATGTTATTTGCAACAAGTGTATTAGTCATCTGTCCTTTTGCATCGCCTATTAGATTGCCTACATCTATGAAATAATTTTCCCCGTAAGTTTCCGGAGTGGCTTTGCTGTCAAATAGTATTTCACCGTTTCTGTCATAAACAAATCCAAGCTGTGCTGTATTTGAGTGTGATATATAAAATGATGCCTCTTTCTGGATTTTCAATACAAGCATAATCATACCGGCGATAAATGCAAATACAATAATTGAAACAAGTCTTAGACTTCTTTTTATACTCTTCATTTGCTTTTCACCTTTTTCTTTTTATTATTTGTTGGATTTTTGAATACTGGAGACTGTCCAGCTATAAGCATACCCATCATAAATCCGCAAGTTACCATAGAACTTCCACCCTGTGATATAAATGGTACTGTTACACCGGTAAACGGAATCATATTGCAAGAACCAAAAATATTCAAAGCCATCTGTACTACAAATGCCGAACATACTCCGGTAGCAAGTGTAGCGTGAAAGTATGAGCGTGGCGGATTTACAAGAGGACTTGCAAGCATTATCAGTATTGCACATACAACCATTATTGCAAAGAATAATCCCCATTCTTCACAGATTGATGCAAAAACAAGGTCTGTTTCATATGCAAATATATTATGAAGGTCTCCGTTTCCTGCACCTTTTCCGAACCAGCCTCCGTTTGCGATTGCGATAAGAGCTTGACTCTGCTGATATCCATCGCCTGAAGTATCATTCCATATATCTACAAAAAGACGGCTTTTTACATATGGCGGAGCTAGAATAATAGCTGTTATTGCGAGAACTGCCAGAGATGCTATACCTGTTATAATCATCTTTTTTGAGAGCTTTGCTTTAGGATAACACAATCTTGCACACAGTCCACAGAGATATATTGCAACGAATGTTGGAAGACTTCCTAAATCCCTGCACCACCATTGAAGTCCACATATCAGGATTATAAATCCTGTACAGATTAGGTTTTCAGGTACAATGTTGAATTTCCAGACACTTATTTTATTCTGTTGTTCCAGAATATATGTTGTACATACGAGAATGAAAGCCGGCTTAAGAAATTCTGACGGCTGAATAGTAAAGAATCCCAAATCAATCCACATACTTCTGCTTCCTGTGAGGGTGAGAATACAAAGCATTATTATTCCTGTTGCGATATAGAATGCTTTTTTCTTTGCCTGAATCCATTTGTGATTACGGCATAATATAAATCCCAGTCGGCAGGATATGAGTGATGCTATACAAGTAACAAGATGTTTTACTGAAAGAGATATTCCTCCAAATGATGACTGAAAAATTAGACTTATATTTAAAATAAATATAAGCATAAAATCTATTGTATAAGTTGACTGCTTAAAAAACAGCATAGCTATAAAATATAGTATGTCAAGTCCTATTACTGTGATGGCAAGTATAACAAATTTATTCATATTTGAAGGGTCACAGTTGCCGTTGTAAAACATATTTGTAAGCATAGCAAGGTGTGATATAAGTACGAATATTGCTGAAAATACATATTTTACTTTACCTGTTGTTGTTTCCATTCTGTCTCCTCCTTTTACGTATCTGAAGTTTATATGTTCCAATCTGTATAACATCATATTCTTTGAGTTTTGTTTTTGAGATTCTCTGACCGTTTACAAGTATCGGAGCTTTCGGGTTTAAAGCCTGAATAGTCCATATTCCATTGCATACTGTCATTATTGCGTGGTATCTGGATACTGACAAATCAGGCAGTCTTATATCGACTGAACCGTGACGGCCTATAAGCACTTCATCACTTTCAAGAGCGTATGTTATACCAGGTTCGACAAGTTCCATATCATTTCCAATCTTTTTCCATCGTTTTTTTCCGTCGAGTTTTTCAAAATATGTCGAAAGTATGAGAACCAAGGCACTAATATCAAGAATCATTGCAGTAATTACACATAATATAAGATTTCCTGTTTCCATTTTTAATCCTCCATTATTTTTTTGTTGTATATATTATAGCATATTATTTGCGTTATTGCAAATAATAGAAAAAAGTTAATTGCATAAATAAAAATTGAATAAAGAAGATTTTTCCGTTAAGACTATAAATGGAGGTGTTCATTTTGAATAATAAAAAAACAGAAAAGAGTAAAAATGCAAGGGGATTTTATGTCACACTTGGAATAAGTGCATTGATGATTGGTTCAGCCTGTTATTTTTCCTATAAGGAGGGTGACAGCAAATATGATAATCCTTCATCATCATCTCAGTACGCCGTTGACAGAAAGGAAACAAACATTCCAAAGGCAACTACCAGCAGAAAACATTCATATGTAACAGTGACTACAACACTGAAAACCAATGAAGATGTAAATATTCTGCCTGTAACATCTGAAGAAATATCGGAAAGTATATCAGAACCTGTTCCAGAAATAACATCTGAACCCGACAATTCAGATAAAGATAATATAAATGTTATCTATGAACCGCCTGTTGAAGAAGTGGCTGTAGAACCTGAAAAGCCTGATAAAATTAATCAGCCTCTTAAAAGTCCGCTTAACATAATAAATGAATTCAGTGGTCAGGAACTTGTGAAAAATCCTACAACGGGTTCTTGGCAGACTCATAATGGTACTGATTATAAAGCTGAAATAGGTGATGACGTTTACTCTGTGATAGACGGAAATATTACTGCTGTAAACAATGACCCTCTCTGGGGTACAACAGTTGTTATACAGGATTCAAACGGTGATATATATCGTTATTGCAATCTTGCAAAAGATTTGAATGTACAGCAGGGGACAAGCATATGTGCTGGTGATGTAATAGGTTCAGTAGGTGATACGGCAGATATTGAAAGTGCCATTGAACCGCATTTGCATATAGAAGTATTAAGAGGCGGTAAATATGTAAATCCGGCAGATTTCATAAAATAAAAAAAAATCCCCTTTTGTCATTGAACATCAGGGGATTTAATAATTCATAATTAATAATTAAGAATTATGAATTGAGAATTATAAATTAAGAATTGAGAATTAATAATTATGAATTATTAATTATTAATTATTAATATCCTAAGCTTTCACCTACAATGATTACTTTTATTCTTCCTTTTTCACGCTGATAAGCTGATATGAGATAATTACAGCATATTCTGTTTTCTCCTTCACAGCCGGAGGTCATACAGGAATTTTTATTTTTCTCAGACATACATTTTCCGACATTACTGCAATATGAATTTATATCAAGTCTGATGCAGTTTGCCGGTGCGGATTCACATTTTACCCTTTTTACAGCGTCATCAAGATTTGAAACTATTTTATTATATCCTGCAATAATTATAACTTTGTCAGGGCCATATGCGATGCAAGCAACTCTGTTGCTTGTTCCGTCTACATTGTAAAGACAGCCATCTTCTGTTATAGCATTTGCACTTGTAATATATGCATCTGCTGAAAATGATGCTCTATAGAGATGTTTTATTTCGGAAGGGTCAACGTTTTCACGGTCAAGATATTTATATTTTCCGGATTTCAGAAGTTCAGCAACTCCACATTCTTTCATAGTCATAGTACCACCGTTAGCAATAATGTCACCTTCTTCAAGAAGTTTTTCCATTATTGCTGGCACATCTTCCTTTGTTTCGGCATAATAAGCTTCCATATTATTTTTTACAAGATTTTCCGAAGTTCTTTCAATACGTTTTTTTATAATTTCCTTTAAGTTATTATCCATTATTTTTTATCCTTTCTGAAACTAAAAAGTTCAGTTAAAATCAGACGTGGCACAAAATGCACCACGCCTTATTTTTAATTATTTAATATTACTTGTCTTCTGGTTCAAGAACTGAATAGTTGCCGTCTTTACGTTTGTAAACAACATTTATCTGACCTGTTCCGGCATTTGAGAACATAAAGAAAGTATGTCCGAGCATATTCATCTGAAGTATAGCCTCGTCTACATCCATAGGACGCATTTCAAATTTCTTGTGCTTTATAACTTCATAATCAACCTGTTCTGTAACGGAATCCGCAAAAGTTTCCTTAAAAGCACTTTCCTTGAGTCGTTTTTCAATTTTTGTTTTATTTTTTCTGATTTGTCTGATGATTTTGTCAATAGCAACGTCAAGTGCATCTTCTTTATCAGCAGCCGGCTGTTCAGCTCTGTAAATCATACTGTTATATTTTACAGTAAGTTCAAGAATAATCTGATTTTTGAATTCAGAAAGAGTAATCTTGGCATCAGCTTCATCACCGAAAAATTTGTCGAGCTTTGCTGTGAGACGATTTTCAGCGTATTCCTTGAAAGCCGGAGAAATCTGCATTTTTTTTGCTGTAGTAGTTACTTTCATTGTAGTAAGTTCCTCCCATAAAATTGAATGTACTTAATATTAAGCTGTAATTATATTACAATGGTATTATATCACATAAATTCATAATTTACAAGTGCTTTTTGCCAGAATTATTTATAAATCACAAATATTTTTTGCGTTTTTATGCAATCTGCACAATAAAAATAATATCTGAATATCTTTCCTTTATCTGTCTATAATTTAATTGAATATATAC
>CAMWNQ010000010.1 GCA_947175655.1 uncultured Clostridia bacterium
ATAATTAGCACTCCAAAAGTGAGAGTGCTAAAAAGAATAAACATAAACATATAAACCTTTATTATTATTTCAGGAGGACAATATTATGACTATTAAACCATTACAGGACAGAGTCGTAGTAAAAATGACTGAAGCTGAAGAAACTACCCAGAGCGGAATTATTCTTACAGGCTCAGCTAAGGAAAAACCAGAAGTTGCAGAAGTTCTTGAAGTAGGACCTGGAAAAAAAGACGTTGATATGAATGTAAACAAAGGCGATAAGGTTCTTATTTCAAAGTATTCAGGAACTAACGTAAAACTTGATGGAGAAGAATATATAATTGTAAAAATGGACGACATTCTTGCCGTTGTTAAGTAATTTTTAGTTAACGTTATTTTGAAAATATTTTTAAAAGGAGATTTTTTATAATGGCTAAAGATATTAAATATGGTGAAGATGCCAGAAAATCACTTCAGGCAGGTATTGATAAGCTTGCTGATACAGTAAGAATAACAATGGGCCCTAAGGGAAGAAATGTTGTTCTTGATAAAAAATTCGGTGCTCCGCTTATAACAAATGACGGTGTTACAATTGCTAAAGATATAGAACTTGAAGATGCATTTGAAAATATGGGTGCTCAGCTTGTAAAAGAAGTTGCTACAAAGACAAATGATGCTGCTGGTGACGGTACCACTACAGCTACTCTTCTTGCACAGTCAATCGTAAGAGAAGGTATGAAAAACATTGCAGCTGGTGCAAATCCAATGGTTATCAGAAAAGGTATTGCAAAGGCTGTTGATGTTGCAGTAAATACAATTGTTGCAAATTCAAAGAGCGTTGAAAGTTCAGAAGAAATTGCAAAAGTAGGTACTGTTTCATCTGCTGATGAAAGTGTAGGAAAACTCATTGCTGAAGCAATGGAAAAGGTTACTTCTGATGGCGTTATCACTATCGAAGAAAGCAAGACTGCTGAAACTTACAGTGAAGTAGTTGAAGGTATGCAGTTTGACAGAGGATATATTTCTCCTTATATGGTTACTGATACTGATAAAATGGAAGCTGTTTATGATGACCCTTATATACTCATCACAGACAAGAAAATCTCATCTATTCAGGAAGTCCTCCCACTCCTTGAACAGATTGTTCAGTCTGGCAAGAAGCTTGTAATTATTGCTGAAGATATTGAAGGTGAAGCTCTTACTACTATTATCCTTAATAATCTCAGAGGAACATTCAAGGTAGCTGCTGTAAAAGCTCCAGGATTCGGTGACAGACGTAAGGAAATGCTCAGAGATATTGCAATCCTTACAGGCGGTGAAGTTATTACAGAAGAACTTGGTCTTGAACTCAAGGAAACAACTGTAAATCAGCTTGGTCGTGCTAGACAGGTAGTAATACAGAAAGAAAATACTATCATTGTTGATGGTGCAGGCGAAAAAGACGCTATAGCATCAAGAGTAAACCAGATTAAGTCACAGATTGAAACTACTACATCTGACTTTGACCGTGAAAAACTTCAGGAAAGACTTGCAAAGCTTTCAGGTGGTGTTGCGGTTATCAAGGTAGGCGCTGCTACCGAAATCGAAATGAAGGAAAAGAAACTTCGTATCGAAGATGCTCTTGCAGCTACAAAGGCAGCTGTTGAAGAAGGTATTGTTGCTGGAGGCGGTACAGCATATATCAATGCAATTCCAGCAGTTGAAAAGCTTATACCATCACTTGATGGAGACGAAAAGACAGGTGCAAAGATTATTCTTAAAGCTCTTGAAGCTCCTGTACGTCAGATTGCTGAAAATGCTGGTCTTGAAGGAAGCGTTATTATAGATAAAATAAGACGTTCACGTAAAACAGGCTATGGTTTTGATGCATACAATGAAGTATATACTGAAATGATTCCGGCAGGTATCGTTGACCCTACTAAGGTTACACGTTCAGCACTCCAAAATGCAGCATCTGTAGCAGCTATGGTACTCACTACTGAAAGTCTTGTTGCAGATATTAAGGAAGATGCTCCGGCAGCTCCAGCAATGCCAGCAGGCGGAATGTATTAATATATAATATAAATACGGCGGTTCGGATTAAATCTGAACCGCTTTAATTTTTTATCTTAAATGAAAAATAAGAATAAAAAACAGGGCAGTATTAATTTTTACTGCCCCTAAAATTTATTTTTTATCTTCTGACTCTTCTTTTTCTTTTGCCGGAGTCATTCTTGCTTTTTTAGCTGCCTTTTCTTCCGCAGCAGCTTTTTCTTTAGCAGTGGTATTTTCTGAAATTGCCCAAGTTTTTATTCTGATTTTATTTTTTTCTCCGCCTGTTTCGATAACAACATTATCTTCACCTTTACGGACAACAATTCCAACCATACCGCCATATGTTACAATTTCATCACCTATTTGTACATTTTCCTGCATACTTTTGGTTTCCTTTTCCTTTTTTTTCTGAGGACGCATAAAAAGAAAATACATAACAACAAGTACCAGACCCATAGAAATAAGCATACCGCCCATACTACCGCCGGCAGTTGCCATCTGTTGTTCCTCTCCTTCAGCAAATACAGTAAGTGACATTGCAGATACCGCAGTAAGAGCAGTTACAAAAGCTGTAAATACCTTGAGCAATGATTTTTTCATTAAATTTACCTCCGTTATTTTGTTTTAATATACTCATCAATGGATTTTGCTGCTGTTTTTCCAGCACCCATTGCAAGAATAACAGTTGCTGCACCCGTTACAGCATCACCACCAGCATATACTCCCTCTTTAGTAGTGAGCATTTCTTCATTTACAACAAGACATCCCCATTTATTTGCATCAAGACCGTTTGTTGTAGTTCTTATAAGCGGATTTGGAGAAGTTCCAAGAGCCATAATAACAGTATCAACGTCAAGTTCATAATTTGAATTTTCTACAGGAACAGGTCTGCGTCTTCCGCTTTCGTCAGGTTCACCAAGTTCCATTTTTATACATTCCATAGATTTTACTCTGCCGTTTTCATCACCGTTAATCTTTACAGGATTATTAAGAGTAAGGAATTCTATACCCTCTTCCTTAGCGTGATGAACTTCTTCAAGACGTGCAGGCATTTCAGCTTCAGAACGTCTGTAAACTATGTAAACGTGTTCAGCACCCATACGCATAGCACTTCTTGCAGCGTCCATAGCAACGTTTCCGCCGCCTACTACTGCAACTGCTTTTGATTTTATTACAGGTGTATCATAATCTTCAAGATAACCTTTCATAAGATTGATTCTTGTAAGATATTCATTTGCAGAACATACGCCTATAAGAGCTTCTCCGGATATTCCCATAAATTTAGGAAGTCCCGCACCTGAACCGATAAATACAGCCTCAAAGCCCATTTCCATAATTTCATCTATTGATAAAACTTTTCCTATTACCATATTTGTCATTATATTTACACCAAGGTCTTTAAGAGTCTGGATTTCTTTCTGAACAATAGCCTTAGGAAGTCTGAATTCAGGAATTCCATACATAAGAACTCCGCCAGCAACGTGAAAAGCTTCAAATATAGTTACTTCATATCCAAGACGTGCAAGGTCTCCGGCACAGGTAAGACCAGCAGGGCCACCGCCTACTACTGCCACCTTATGACCATTTGATTCAGGCTTTTCAACATTTGACGTTGCCTGTGACATCATATAGTCAGCTGCAAAACGTTCAAGTCTTCCTATTCCAACAGGTTCACCCTTTATACCTCTTATGCATTTACCTTCACACTGATTTTCCTGAGGACATACACGACCACATACAGCAGGAAGACCATTAGTTGATGTTATAATTTCATATGCTTTTTCAAAATTTCCGTTAGCGATTTCTCCTATAAATTCAGGAATCTTAACGCCTACCGGACAACCGCTTACACAAGGTTTGTTTTTACAGTTAAGACATCTTTTAGCCTCTTCCATAGCCATTTCAGCATTATATCCAAGAGTTACTTCTTCAAAGTTTCTGGCTCTGACCTGAGGATTTTGTTCAGGCATTGCAACTTTTTCAGTTGATTTATTCATAAATTAAAATACTTCCTTTCAGATTATTTCAGGTTATTGAGAATTAATCTTTTATTCCCTTAAATAAATTACATTGATGAGTTTCATAAGCCTTATAAGTAGAATTTCTGCTCATAAGCTCATTGAAATCAACAAGATGTCCGTCAAAATCAGGACCATCAACACAGGCATATTTGATTTTTCCGTCAACAGTTACACGACAGCCACCGCACATTCCTGTTCCGTCAACCATAATCGGATTAAGTGAAACAACAGTCTTGATTCCGTATTCCTTAGTAACATCGCATACAAACTTCATCATTGGAATAGGTCCGATTGCTATAACTTCATCATATTTTCTGCCGCTTTCAATAAGGTCACGGAGTGCATTTGTAACAAATCCTTTTTTTCCATAACTTCCGTCATCAGTACAGATAGTAAGCTCAGTACAGTTAGCCTTGAATTCGTCTTCAAGAATAACAATATCCTTATTTCTGAATCCTGCAACAACATCTGTTGCAATACCCATATTATAGAGCTGTTTAGCCTGAGGATATGCAATCGCACAACCAACGCCACCGCCTACAACACATACTCTTTCAGCATCTTTATTAACTTCTGTTGCAACACCAAGAGGGCCGGCAACATCTGATATAAAATCACCTTCATTAAGTTTTGAAAGCTTGAGGGTACTTTTTCCGACAATCTGGAATATTATAGTAACTGTTCCCTTGTCTCTGTCGTAATCTGCAATAGTAAGAGGCACTCTTTCGCCTTTTTCATCCACTCTGAAAATGATAAACTGACCTGGCAAAGCTTTTTTAGCAATAAAAGGTGCTTCAAATTCCATAAGAGTTACGGAATCATTAAGCTGTCTTTTTTTAGTTATTCTAAACATTTTTCTTCCTCCATAAATAAAAACGATTATCTTCATAATTATATCATATGAAATACCGTTTTTCAAGTGTTTTAAGAGATATTTTACAAAAAAACAAAAGACTGCCCCGCAAAGAGGACAGCCTTGGATTTATAGTGAATTAATTGTTTCAATCCACACTGGCATTTTCAGGAATGTGACAATAATCTGAATTATGGATTGCCTCGTGTCAGTGAGGGATACCATTTCATTCCGCCCGTCACTGCCATTTATTTTACTTGACAATTCCTCTCACCACCTAAAGAGGAGAGAGAATTCTTATTATTTTTCTGTTACACCAGCTTAATGATAGCCATTTCAGCACTATCTCCACGACGTGGGCCGATTTTTATAATCTGTGTATAACCACCGTTTTTATCAGCATACTTTGGAGATATTTCATCAAAAAGCTTCTTAGCAACGTCCTCTTTAGTAACGTATGCAAGAACCTGACGTCTGGAGTGCAGGTCGTTATTTTTACCGATAGTAATCATCTTTTCTGCAACAGCACGAACTTCTTTTGCTCTGGTAACAGTAGTTTCTATCTGACCTTTTTCAAGTAAATAAGTAACCATACCTCTGAGCATAGCCTTTCTGTGGTCTGTTGGTCTACCAAGCTTTCTTGTACCCGGCATTGTATTCACTCCTTTTAATTAATATATTATTGGCATTATTCTTCTTCGGAAGAGAGGTCGAATCCGAGTGACTGGAGTTTTTCCTTTACTTCATCAAAAGACTTTTTGCCGAGATTTCTAACCTTCATCATTTCTTCTTCTGACTTGTTAATCAAGTCATCGACTGTGTTAATTCCGGCACGTTTAAGGCAATTAAATGAACGTACCGATAAGTCAAGATCCTCAATGGTCATCTCAAGGATTTTTTCTTTACCCTTATCATTCTTTTCAACTAAAACTTCAGCCATACCGCCTTCATCAGAGAGGTCGATGAAGAGCTTAAGATGCTCGTTGAGGAGATTGGCTGCCTGTGACAGAGCTTCCTTAGCGGAGATTGTACCATCAGTCCAAACTTCGATAGTAAGCTTGTCATAATCGGTAACCTGTCCAAGACGAGTATCCTCGACCGTATAGTTTACCTTTAATACAGGAGTATAAATACTATCCACAGCGATTACATCAACAGGAAAATTAGCCTGTTTCTTATTGCGTTCAGCAGAAACGTAACCTCTTCCTCTGTCAATGGTAATTTCCATATAGAGCTTGGCGTCCTTTCCCAATGTAGCAATATGCATTCCGGGGTCAAGAACATCAACTTCAGAGTCAGTCTTTATATCGCTGGCAGTAACTTCACATTCACCTTCAGCCTCTATATACAGAGTTTTAGGACCTTCTCCATAAAGTTTAGCAGTAAGTCCCTTGATACTGAGAATAATTTCAGTAACGTCTTCCTTAACGCCTGGAATAGTAGATAATTCATGATGTATTCCTTGAATTTTTACTGCATTTACAGCCACACCGGGAAGAGAGGAGAGCAGCACACGTCTAAGACTGTTTCCAAGAGTAATTCCATATCCTCGCTCCAACGGTGCTAATACGAATTTGCCATATTTCCCGTCGCTTTTGAGTTCAACGGTTTCAATATCCGGCTTATTGATGTTTTCAAGCATAAAAACCCTCCTGTTTCGCAACAAATATATTTAATATGAACGTCCAAACAATATTTAATTACTTAGAATAAAGCTCGACGATGAGGTGTGAAGCAACTTCGTAATCAATATCTTCCGCAAGTGGTAAACGAACTACTGAAGCGGAGAAATTTTCTTTATCAGCATTGAGCCAGATAGGAACAAGTCTGTCCTTAGTAGCTTCTACTGTTGACTTGAACTTTTCAGAAGTTCTGTCCTTTTCAGCAAGAGCTATAACGTCACCAACTTTTACTCTGTAAGATGGAATATTAACTTTCTTTCCGTTTACAGTGTAGTGGTTGTGAACAACGAGCTGTCTTGCTTCACGTCTTGTAAGAGCGAGACCCATTCTGAAAACAACACTGTCAAGTCTTGATTCGAGACAAGTGATAAGGTTGTCACCAGTTTTGCCTTCCATCTTTTCAGCTATTTCAAAATAGTGATGGAACTGCTTTTCAAGAACGCCATAGATAAATTTAAGTTTTTGTTTTTCTTTAAGCTGCATAC
Organism: uncultured Clostridia bacterium; assembly: GCA_947175655.1. Classification (GTDB taxonomy): domain Bacteria; phylum Bacillota; class Clostridia; order Oscillospirales; family Ruminococcaceae; genus Ruminococcus. Next base: position 7,055 of record CAMWNQ010000010.1, read on the forward strand.
CATATTCAGAAACTTTCTTTCTGTTTCCGGCTTTTTCAAATCTCTTTGAAGGCTTTTTGGAAACACCCATAACAGCTGGACTGATTCCGAGGTATCTGCATCTTTTAAGCATTGGTTCTCTCTGTACTGCCATTTCTTAATACACCCCCTGTAAATTAGACACGTCTTCTTTTTGGTGGACGACAGCCGTTATGAGGAATAGGAGTTACATCCTTAATCATCTTAACTTCAAGTCCTACTGTCTGAAGAGCTCTGATAGCTGCTTCACGTCCTGAACCAGGGCCTTTTACATAAACTTCAACATTTTTAAGGCCGTGTTCCTTAGCTGCATTAGCTGCAGTTTCAGCTGCTGTCTGAGCTGCGAACGGAGTTGATTTTCTAGAGCCTCTGAATCCAAGACCGCCGGCACTTGCCCATGAAATAACATTGCCCTGAGTATCTGTAATAGTTACAATAGTGTTGTTAAAAGTGGACTGAATATGAACTGCACCACTTTCGATATTTTTACGTTCTCTACGTCTTCTGACTGTAGTTACTTTTTTCTTTTGCTGTGCCAAAGTTCAAGCCCTCCTTACTTCTTCTTGTTAGCGATTGTCTTAACAGGACCCTTACGAGTTCTGGCATTAGTCTTAGTTCTCTGACCTCTTACAGGCAGACCCTTACGATGACGAACGCCTCTGTAACAGCCTATTTCAACAAGTCTCTTTATGTTAAGTGCGACTTCACGACGAAGGTCACCTTCAACAGTGTAATGTGCGTCGATATAGTCACGGAGTTTTGCTACATCCTCTTCAGCGAGATCCTTAACTCTTACATCAGGATTTACGCCTGTTTCAGCGAGGATTGTCTTAGCAGTTGGAAGACCGATTCCATAAATATAAGTGAGTCCGATTTCAACTCTCTTATTTTTTGGAAGGTCAACACCAGAAATTCTTGCCATATTTCATTTACCTCCATTTATGCGTCCGGATTAGCCCTGACGCTGCTTATGCTTTGGGTTTTCACAGATTACCATTACTTTTCCCTTACGTTTAATAACCTTGCATTTTTCGCAGATAGGTTTAACTGAAGGTCTTACTTTCATTGAAAATACCTCCTTAATGGGTAATTAGTTTTTAATTACTTTACACGCCATGTAATTCTTCCTTTGGAAAGGTCATAAGATGAGAGTTCAATCTTAACCTTATCACCGGGAACTATTCTGATATAATTCATTCTGAGTTTTCCGGAAACGTGTCCAAGAATAACATGACCATTTTCAAGTTCCACTTTGAACATTGCATTAGGCAGTGCTTCAAGCACAGTACCTTCAACCTCAATAACATCTTCTTTTGACATATTATATACCTCCTCAAGTCATCACTTAACATTACTAAGTAATTTTTTCAGCTTTTTATTGGTAATATTGCTAAGGTCAGCATATTGTCCGGTAAAAATCAAATGCTTTGAGTTTTTTCTCTTAGGAGACTCAAGTTTTCTGCTTTTGCCGTCCGCAATAAAGCAATAACTATCTTCAGTTCTCAGGATTACAAAAAACTTTCCGCAGTCACGTCCTGCCAATGCCTTAACAATCAACCCTTTTGAATCATTCACAGCAGTGTTCTCCCCACTAAGGTCTGGTCAGTACGACAGGACCATCAGCAGTAATAGCTATTTCCTGTTCAAAATGAGCCGAAAGCGAACCACTTGATGTAAGTACAGTCCAGCCATCCTTCATTGTCTTTACACCGTCACCTTTGACATTAATCATAGGTTCAATACAAAGAGTCATTCCGGCTGTCAGTCTAGGACCGTGTCCCGCCGGTCCGTAATTCGGAATTTCCGGTGATTCATGCAGGCTTCTGCCTATACCGTGGCCACAGTAATTTCTTACTATACCGTATCCTCTTGAAGAACAGTATACTTCAATAGCGTGGCTCACATCGCCTAATCTGTTGCCAACCTGAGCCATTTTTATACCTTCATAAAGACTGGCTTCGGTGACTTCCAGCAATGCTCTGGCTTCATCTGAAATTTTTCCGCATGGAAAAGTTGCACAGTTGTCACTATGGAAGCCGTTATAATAAGCTCCTACATCAACACTGACAATATCCCCTTCACGGATTATTTTTGAAGAACGAGGTATTCCATGTATAACCTCGTTGTTAATTGAAATGCAGGCACTTCCTGGGAAACCGCCGTATCCTAAAAAAGATGGAACAGCACCGCACTTTACTATATAATCATGAATGATTTTATCAAGTTCAAGTGTGGTCATACCTGCCTTTATAGATTCACCCGCAAGCTTCAATGCAGAACCGGCAATCTTACCGGCATCACGCATTTTAGCTAAATCGGATTTGGACTTTATACTTATCATATTTGCTTAAGCCTCTACTGCCTCAAGAGTGAGTTTATAAGTATCAGCGACTTCTTCCTGACCCTTAACAGTAACAAGCTTGCCTTGCTTCTGGTAGTAATCTTTGAGAGGAGCAGTTTTTTCGTGATAAACAGCGAGTCTTTCAAGAACAGTTTCAGGCTGGTCATCTTTACGGATAATAACGTTTTCACCGCATTTATCGCAAATGCCGTCAGCCTTAGTAGGATTGTATTCGATGTGATAAGTCGCACCGCATTTTTCACATACACGTCTGCCAGAAAGTCTGCTTTTAATTTTTTCATCAGGAACATCAATTTCGATAACCTTGTCGATTTTGATATTCATAGCATCAAGAGCTTCTGCCTGCGGAACAGTTCTTGGAAAACCATCAAGAATAAAACCATTTGCACAGTCATCTTTAGCGATTCTGTCCTGAAGAATACCGATAACGATTTCATCAGAAACTAAAGCACCGCTTTCCATAGCTTCCTTAGCTTTAAGACCATATTCTGTTCCGTTGCTTACAGCTTCACGGAGAATATTGCCTGTAGAAATCTGCGGAATTTTGAAAGCCTCTGAAATTTTTTCTGCCTGAGTACCCTTGCCGGCACCAGGAGCACCTAAAAATATAAGGTTCATATAATATCCTCCTAAAAAAACTTAACGAAGGAAGCGTCTTGGAGCACGCATCATAAGCTGTGAATCAAGTGAGCGAACTGTTTCAAGAGCAACGCTTACAACGATAAGAATTGTTGTACCACCCATTGAAAGTGATGCAAGGTTTGAATCAATCATAGTAGTAAATATTGGAATAATTGCAATAATTCCGAGGAACACTGCTCCCACAAGTGTAATTTTTGAAAGAACCCTGCTGATATAGTCAGAAGTAGGCTTACCTGGTCTTATTCCAGGGATTGCACTGTTGCTCTGACGAAGGTTATTAGCAATTTCAATCGGGTTATACTGCATTGAAACATAAAAATAGTTGAAACCAATAATCAAAAGAAAATAGATTATTGCATATGAAAAACTCTGAGTACTGAAAAACTTACAGAAATGATAATAGAATCCTGAAGTTACAGTAGGGTCAAGAGGTTTAAAGAGCTGTATTGTCGAAGGCAATGACATAAATGACATTGCGAAGATAATCGGCATAACACCGCTCATACAGATTTTAATCGGGATATATGTCTTTTGTCCGGCATACTGTTTATTGCCTACAACACGTTTAGCCTGCTGAATAGCAATTTTTCTTTCAGATTCATTCATAAATACAACAAATCCGATAATGCCTACGAAGAAAATAACAACTCCGATTGAAACAAAGAGATATGGATTAGGATTATCTTTAGTAAGTCTTACAAGAGTACCAATATCAGTAGGGAATCTTGCAACGATACCAGCAAAGAGAATCATAGATACGCCGTTTCCAACGCCTTTATCATTAATTCTGTTTCCCATCCATACAACAAGGGAAGAACCAGCCATAAATGAAACAACAATTACTACGGCTGCAAATACTCCCTCAAATCCTTCAGTATATTTTACAGCGTGCATCTGACTTTTAAGGGTGAGATAATAAGCATAAGACATAAACGCAGAAAGCGCAAGTGAAACATATGCTGTTATTTTACCCAATTTCTTTCTTCCTTCCTCACCCTCACTCTGAAGACGTTCAAGAGGAGGAAGAGCATAAGTCAGAAGCTGTATAATAATTGATGCGTTAATATAAGGGGTAATAGACAGACAGAATATAGTAGCTTTTGATAAAGCACCACCTGTCATAGTATTCAGATATTCAAGAAAGTTACCATCTGTTGCATTGCTTGTCATCCAACTACCAACAGCTGAAGAATCAAGATATGGAACAGTGATAGCACTTCCAAGTCTGAAAATAATAATCATGAGTAATGTGTAAAGAATTTTTTTTCTTAAATCAGGTGATCTCCAGGCATTCCTAAGAGTTTCAAACACATTACATCACCTCTGCTTTCCCGCCAGCCTTTTCAATTTTTTCAATTGCACTCTGTGAGAATTTAGCAGCCTTTACTGTAAGCTTAGCAGTAAGTTCACCGTCACCGAGAACCTTAACCTTTTCATCAGCTTTCTTTATAAGACCGGCAGCCTTAAGAAGTTCAGGGTCAACAACTGTGCCATCAGTAAATTTATTGAGGTCTGAAACATTTACAACTGTATACTTTTCAGCGAAAATGTTATTGAAACCTCTCTTAGGGATACGTCTTGCGAGTGGCATCTGACCGCCTTCAAAGCCGATTCTAACGCCGCCGCCTGAACGTGCATTCTGTCCTTTATGACCTTTACCTGCTGTTTTTCCGTTTCCTGAACCGTGACCTCTTCCGACACGCTTTACTTCCTTATTGGAATCAGGAGCAGGAGTTAATTCGTGAATTTTCATTGGTTTTGCACCTCCTTGCTTACGCTTCATGTACCTCAACGAGGTGGATAATCTTCTTTATTTTGCCATTTGTCTGCTCATTATCAGGCTGAGTTGTAACATCTCCGACCTTTTTAAGTCCGAGTGACTGAGCAGTAGCAATCTGGTCTTTTTTTCTTCCGATAAGGCTCTTTATGAGCTTGATTTCCTTGGCCATTTCTCAGCTCTCCCTTAACCTAAAATTTCTTTAACAGACTTGCCTCTTTTTGCTGCAACTTCTTTAGCAGTAGTGCATTCAGCAAGACCATTTATAGTAGCTCTTACAACATTACAAGGATTATTTGAACGGAGTGACTTGGTTCTGATGTCCTTAATACCTGCAACTTCAATTACGGCACGGACAGGACCACCAGCGATAACACCAGTACCAGGTGCAGCCGGTTTCATAAGAACTTCACCAGCACCGAACTTTCCTATAATTTCATGAGGGATTGTAGTACCCTTTAATGCAATCTTAACAAGATTTTTCTTAGCGTCTTCAATACCCTTGCGGATAGCGTCTGGAACTTCTCCTGATTTTCCAAGACCGAAGCCAACAATACCATTTCCGTCACCAACAACAACAAGTGCTGAGAACTTCATAATACGTCCGCCCTTAACAGTCTTTGAAACTCTGTTAATAGCAACGACCTTTTCTGCAAGCTCAAGACCCTGAGCATCTATTTTAACCATTTGCTCTTTTCCTCCCTCTTTAGAAATTCAATCCGTTTTCACGAGCGCCTTCTGCGAGTTCTTTAACTCTTCCGTGATAGAGATAGCCGCCTCTGTCGAAAACAACTTCAGATATACCCTTTTCAAGTGCGTTTTTAGCAATCATAGCACCTACAGTACGAGCACCTTCAACGTTTCCGCCGTTGCCTTCAAAGCCCTTATCCATACTGGAAGCAGAAGCAAGTGTAACACCGTTTACGTCATCGATAAGCTGAGCATAGATATGCTTAGTTGAACGATAAACATTTAAACGTGGACGCTCAGGAGTACCGGAAATCTTCGCACGAACTCTGCGATGTCTTTTAAGTCTTGCCTTATTGCTGTCAATTTTTTTAATCATAGCAATTTACTCCTTTTAATTACTTCTTACCCTTACCGGCCTTACCTTCCTTGCGGATGATACGTTCGCCGGCATATCTGATACCCTTGCCCTTATAAGGTTCAGGAGGACGTTTTTCACGGACTTCAGCAGCAAACTGACCTACAGCCTGCTTATCGATACCACTTACAACAATTCTGTTTGGCTGAGGAACATCAAGCTTAATTATATCTGTTTCCTCAACAATAACAGGATGAGAATAACCAAGGTTGATAGTAACCTTAGTACCCTGCTTAGCTGCACGGTAACCTACACCCTCAATTTCAAGAGTTTTTGAATATCCGTTTGTAACACCTTCAACCATATTGGCAATAAGTGTTCTTGTCAGACCGTGGAGTGATCTGTGCATTTTATTGTCTGATGGTCTTGATACAGTAATCACTCCATCAGCAACTTCTATAATGAGTTCCTTATTGAACTGCTTTGTTAATTCGCCCTTAGGACCTTTTACAGTGATGAGATTATTATCATTTTTTACTTCAACACCTGCCGGAACACTAATAGGCATTTTACCAATTCTTGACATATCAGTATTTCTCCTTACCAGATGTATGCAAGGACTTCGCCGCCAACATTAAGCTCTCTAGCCTTCTTGTCAGTAACGATACCCTTTGATGTTGAAACTATTGCAATACCGAGTCCCTTTCTAACCTTTGGCATATCCTCACAGCTTGAGTATATACGCAGACCTGGCTTTGAAACTCTACGGAGACCGGTGATAACCGGAGTTTTTCCGTCAATATATTTAAGTGTAATTCTTATAACACCCTGCTTTCCGTCTTCAATGAGCTGGAAGCTTTTTACATAACCCTCATCAACGAGAATCTGTATAATAGCCTTCTTAACATTTGAAGCGGGAACGTCAACAGTGGCGTGCTTTGCAGTATTCGCATTACGAATTCTTGTTAAAAGATCTGCTATTGTATCAGTAATCTGCATGCCTAACGACCTCCTTTTCGTAGTTTACCAGCTTGCTTTTTTAACACCCGGAATCTGACCGTCATGAGCAAGTTCTCTGAAGCAGATACGGCAGATGCCGAACTTTCTGAGATATGCATGAGGTCTGCCACAAATCTTGCATCTGTTATATGCTCTTGTGGAATACTTGGGAGTTCTCTGCTGCTTGTTAATCATTGCCTTTTTAGCCATTTCAAAAATCCTCCCTGATTACTTGATGAAAGGAGCACCCATAAGTGTGAGTAACTCTTTAGCTTCTTCGTCCGTTTCAGCAGTAGTTATGAAATTAATATCCATACCTCTTACCTTATCAATCTTATCATATTCGATTTCAGGGAAAATAAGCTGTTCTTTAATACCTGTTGAGTAATTTCCCTTACCATCAAATGAATTTCCATTGATTCCTCTGAAATCACGTACTCTTGGGAAAGCAACATTGAAGAGCTTATCAACAAATTCGTACATCTTCTCGCTTCTGAGAGTTACTTTAACGCCGATAGGCATACCTTCACGAAGCTTAAAGTTTGCAACTGATTTTTTAGCACGGCATACAACAGGTTTCTGTCCTGTAATAGTAGCGAGGTCGTTCATAATAGCATCAATAACCTTAGCGTTGTCTTTAGCCTCTCCGGCACCGACATTGATTACAACCTTTTCGAGCTTTGGAATCTGCATAACGCTCTTGTAATTGAACTTTTTCATCAATGCAGGAGCAACATCGCTGACATAATAATCCTTTAATCTTGCCATTTCGTTTCTCCTTAATTACTTGAATGATTTACCGCATTTTTTGCAAACACGGAGCTTGTTTACCTTATCGCCGTCTGCTTCAAAAGTATGGCCAATTCTAGTAGCCTTCTTGCATTCTGGGCAAACGAGCTGAACCTTGCAAGCATAGAGCGGAGATTCAGCCTTAACGATTCCGCCCTGCTGACCTACTCTTGTAGGCTTAACATGCTTTGTTATAATATTGACACCTTCAACAATTACCTTGCCTTCTTTAGGGCTTACTTCAAGAACCTTTCCGGTCTTGCCCTTGTCAGAGCCTGTAAGAAGAACTACAGTGTCACCTGTTTTAACGTGAACCTTATTCATAGTCAACGATACCTCCGTTAAAGTACTTCTGGAGCAAGGCTAAGAATCTTTGTGAATTCCTTTTCACGTAATTCTTTAGCAACAGGTCCGAATATACGAGTTCCTTTAGGGTTCTTATCTTCCTTAACAATAACAGCAGCATTTTCATCGAAACGGATATAGGTACCATCTTCACGTCTGAGACCCTTTGCCGAACGAACTATAACTGCCTTTACAACGTCGCCCTTCTTTACAACGCCTCCGGGTGTCGCCTTCTTTACTGAAGCAACAACTACATCGCCGATATTAGCATATCTTCTGCGTGTACCTCCCAGAACTCTGATACACATCAGTTCCTTAGCACCGGTGTTATCAGCGACTTTCAAATAAGTCTGCATCTGTATCACAGCGAGTTCCTCCTTTCAGAATATAGAGATTAATATTTAATTACTTAGCTTTTTCAAGAATATTTGTAACACGCCATCTCTTGTCCTTTGAAAGCGGACGTGTTTCCATAACTTCTACACGGTCACCGATTCTGCACTGATTAGCTTCATCGTGAGCTTTAAGCTTAACTGTACGCTTGATAATTTTCTTATAGAGTGGGTGCTTTACGTTATCAACGATAGCAACAACAACAGTCTTATCCATTTTGTCACTTACAACCTTGCCAACTCTAGTTTTTCTAAGGTTTCTTTCAGACACAGCTAAATCCTCCCTTTCTTACTGCTGGTCAAGTTCTGCTGCACGCATAACAGTCTTGATACGAGCAATATCTTTTTTAACAGCTTTGAGACGGGCTGTATTTTCGAGCTGATTTACAGCAAGCTGAAAGCGGAGAGCAAAAAGCTCCTGTTTCAGGCTGTTAAGCTTTTCAATCATTTCTTCAGTGTTCATTTCTCTGATTTCAGATGCCTTCATTACTGCTCCCCTCCTTGCTCTTCTTTAGCTACAAACTTACATTTAATAGGAAGCTTGTGCATAGCAAGACGCATAGCTTCTCTTGCTGTTTCTTCACTTACACCTTTGATTTCAAAAAGGATTCTGCCTGGTTTTACAACAGCAACCCAGTATTCAGGTGAACCTTTACCAGAACCCATTCGTGTTTCAGCAGGTTTTTCTGTTATAGGCTTGTCAGGGAAAATCTTAATCCAAACCTGACCGCCTCTCTTGATGTAACGTGTCATAGCGATACGGGCTGATTCAATCTGTCTTGAAGTAATCCAAGCAGGTTCAAGAGCCTGAAGACCGAAATCGCCGTATGTTACAGTGTTACCTCTATATGCCTTACCTGTAAGGCGTCCTCTGTGGACTCTACGGTATTTAACTCTCTTAGGAAGCAGCATTACTGATTACCTCCTTCTCTTTTTTCACGTGACTTATTGTTGAAGTTACGTCTTCCGCCGTTTCTGTCATCACGTCTTTTTCTTTCAGGTTTATCTGATTTCTTTTCAGTTTTTTCTCTTTTTTCAGCAGCCTTAGCAGCATCACCCTTGAGAACTTCACCTTTATAAATCCAAACCTTAACGCCGAGCTTTCCATAAGTTGTATCAGCTTCTGCAAAACCGTAATCTATATCAGCACGGATTGTCTGAAGCGGAATAGTACCTTCGTGATAGCTTTCAGCTCTTGCAATTTCAGCACCGCCGAGACGACCTGAAACTCTAGTTTTTATACCCTTTGCACCGAGCTTCATAGCTCTTCCGATTGACTGCTTCATAGCACGTCTGAAGGAAATTCTGTTTTCAAGGTCAAGTGCAATTTTTTCAGCTACAAGCTGAGCGTCAATATCAGGCTGTTTAACTTCAATAATATTGATATAAACCTGTTTCTTTATCATAGCTTCGAGATTAGCTCTAAGCTTTTCAATTTCAGCACCGCCCTTACCGATTACGATACCCGGCTTAGCACAATGAATGTGGATTCTCACTTTATCAGCGAAACGTTCGATTTCAACCTTTGGAACGCCGGCACTTTTAAGAGTGCTTTTTACATAATTACGAACGTTATAGTCCTCAACAAGAGTATCGCCAAAATCTGATTTATTAGCAAACCAGCGTGAATCCCAATCCTTAATAACGCCGACACGAAGACCGTGCGGATTTACTTTCTGGCCCATTTATTAAAAACCTCCTTGGGATTATTCTTTTTCTTTAAGAACAACAGTGATATGTGATGTTCTCTTTAAAATTCTGTATGCTCTGCCCTGAGCTCTTGGCATAATTCTCTTCATAATAGGGCCTGGTGTTACGAAACATTCAGCAACATAAAGATTATCTTTACTCATATTATGATTATTTTCAGCATTTGCCATAGCGGACTTTAAAAGCTTTGATACCATAGGGCTTGCAGCCTTTGGAGTAAGCTCTAAAACAGATAATGCTAAGTCAGCAGGCTTATTTCTGATAAGGTCGAGAACAATGCTTACCTTTCTTGGTGAAATGCGGGCATTTCTAAGATATGCTCTAGCTTCCATCTTAACTCCTCCTTCCGCTATTTCTTACCGTTATTTGATGTCTTTGAACCGGCGTGACCCTTATAAGTTCTTGTTGGTGCAAATTCGCCGAGTTTATGACCTACCATATCTTCAGTAACATAAACCGGAACATGTTTGCGTCCATCGTGAACTGCAAAAGTGTGTCCTACAAAATCAGGGAAAATAGTTGAAGAACGGCTCCAAGTTTTAAGAACTTTCTTTTCACCAGCTTCGTTCATCGCAATAACCCTCTTAAGAAGAACTTCCTGAACGTAAGGTCCTTTTTTAATACTTCTGCTCATTTAATGTGTTCCTCCTTTCAGATTATTTGCCGTTACGGCGTTTTACGATAAATTTATCAGTTCTGTGGTGTTTCTTACGAGTCTTGTATCCAAGAGCAGGTTTACCCCAAGGAGTAACAGGTCCAGGACGTCCAACAGGTGATTTACCTTCACCACCACCGTGAGGGTGGTCACAAGGGTTCATAACAGAACCTCTTACAGTAGGTCTCCAGCCCATATTTCTTACACGGCCAGCCTTACCATAATTTACGTTTTCGTGGTCAATATTTGAAACCTGACCAACTGAAGCTTTACAGCCCATAGCGATTTTTCTCATTTCGCCTGAAGGGAGTCTTACAAGTGCATAAGCACCTTCCTTACCCATAAGCTGAGCCATATTACCAGCTGAACGAACGAGCTGAGCGCCTCTGCCAGGATAAAGTTCAATAGCGTGAATGAATGTACCAACAGGAATATCAGCAAGTTTAAGAGCGTTACCTGGTTTAATATCAGCCTGTTCGCCTGATTCAACCTTATCTCCTACTTTAAGACCATTAGGAGCAAGAATATATCTCTTTTCACCGTCTTCATACTGAATAAGAGCAATAAATGCACTTCTGTTTGGGTCATATTCGATAGTCATAACTGTAGCAGTCATGTTATCCTTATCACGTTTGAAATCTATAACACGGTATTTTCTTCTGTTACCGCCGCCTCTGTGGCGAACAGTAATTCTTCCGTAGCTGTTTCTGCCTGATTTTTTCTTAAGAGATTCAAGCAGGCTTTTCTCCGGAGAAACCTTTGACAACTGTGAGTAGTCAGTAACTGTCATCTGACGACGGGAAGGAGTTGTCGGTTTATAGGATTTAATTGCCATTAATTTCACTCCTTAATTATTAAATGCATAATTTTGCGGGAGGCATTACTCCCATACTTCCAAAGCTGAAAATTAAATATTAATACATACCCTCGAAGAATTCGATTGGTTCTGAATCGTTTTTAAGAGTTATGATAGCTTTTTTCCAGTCAGGTGTCTTACCAACGAATCTGCCTACACGTCTTACACGACCACGGCAATTCATAGTATTAACCTTTGCAACTTTAACATTGAAAAGTTTTTCAACAGCTTCTTTTATTTCGATTTTGTTGGCATCTTTATCAACTTTAAAAGTGTACTTTTTATTTTCTTCAAGAGCAAGACCGTCCATGCTTCTTTCAGTGATAACAGGTTTTAAAATAATATCCTGTGGTGCTTTCATTATGCGTACACCTCCTCAATAACTCCAACAGCATTCTTTACAACAATGAACTTGTCATAGTTAAGAATGTCATATACATTAAGAGTATTTACAGCGGCAGTCTTTACATTAGGGATATTAGCCGCACTCTTTATAACTTTGCTGTCTGCTACATCAGTAACGATAAGAGCTTTGCCGTCAACTCCAAGAGCCTTGAGCATATTAACAATAGCCTTAGTCTTGTAACCGTCGAGGTTAAGAGAATCAAGAACAATCATATTGTTATCCATAACCTTAGTAGAAAGAGCTGACTTCATAGCAAGTCTTCTAACTTTCTTATTAAGAACATATTTATAGCTTCTTGGCTTAGGTCCGAGTGCAACACCACCGTGAGTCCACTGTGGAGCACGGATAGAACCCTGTCTAGCGTGACCAGTACCCTTCTGCTTCCAAGGTTTTCTGCCGCCGCCTCTTACTTCTGTACGAGTGAGAGTTGACTGTGTACCCTGACGCTGATTAGCGAGGTAGTTAACTACCATAGCGTGCATAACTGATTCATTAGGTTCAATACCAAAAACAGCATCTGAAAGCTCTGTTTCGGAAACAGCTTTTCCTGTCATATCAAAAACTGAAATTGTTGACATTTATGTTTCCTCCCTTCATTAAGCCTTAACGCTGTCAACGATGCATACGATTCCGCCCTTAGGACCTGGAACAGCACCTTTGATTGCGATGAGATTATTTTCTACGTCTATCTTAACGATTTCAAGATTCTGGACTGTAACTCTTTCAACACCCATATGACCTGCCATACCTTTACCCTTGTAAATTCTTGAAGGTGATGAACAAGCACCCATTGAACCAGGCTGTCTGTGTACAGGACCAGTACCGTGAGTAGCTCTGAGGATATGCTGATTATGACGCTTGATAGCACCTGCATAACCCTTACCTTTGCTAGTACCAATAACATCAACGCTATCACCAGCTGAGAAAGTATCAGCCTTGATTATATCGCCGACATTAAGTGACTCACAGTCTTCAAATCTGAATTCTTTTAATGTGCTTTTGCAAGCAACATCTGCTTTATCGAAATGACCTTTGAGAGGCTTGTTCATTCTCTGAACCTTAACATCTCCGTATCCGAGCTGAAGAGCAGAATAACCATCATTTTCAACAGTTTTCTTCTGAACTACAACACAAGGACCAGCTTCAACGACAGTTACAGGAATAACTTTGCCTGATTCGTCGAAAATCTGGGTCATACCGATTTTTTTACCGATAATACCTTTTTGCATTTTTGCATTTCCTCCTAAATGGTTATTGGTTGATAACATAAACAGAATTATGAATTATCAACTTGACCGACGGTTTACCGTCATTTTGCAAACAGTGTTAAATATGAAGAAGTAATTGATTACTTAACTTCCATAACAACGTCTACGCCTGCAGGGATATCAAGTTTATTAAGAGCTGCAGTAGTTTTTTCAGTAGGTCTGAGAACGTCGATTAAACGCTTATGAGTCCTCATTTCAAACTGTTCACGGCTATCCTTGTACTTATGAACTGCACGAAGAATAGTAACTACTTCTTTATCAGTAGGGAGCGGTATAGGACCTGAAACTCTTGCACCGCTTCTCTTAGCTGCTTCAACGATTTTAGCTGCTGCAATATCAACAGTAGCGTGGTCGTAACCCTTAACCTTGAGTCTGATTCTTTCATTGACTGCCAATTTATTTCGCCTCCTTGTTTCAATCCACACTGGCATTTTCAGGAATATGACAATAATCTGGATTGCCTTGTGCCAGTGAGGGATACCATTTCATTCCGCCCGTCACTGCCATTAATTTTAACTAACAATTTATCTCGCTACCTAATAGATAGGAGAATTCTTATTATTTTTGTTAAAATATGGGGGCTAGTTATATATTGAGACAAAGCCCGAGTTAACACGTTTCCGTGTGTTTCACCGTTCTCCTAACAAAAAAGCTCGAAAAACTAAGAAAATGTTTTCCGAGTGAGAGAGTGGCAAAAGGCACAAAAATCTATCAGGCATACAAGTACAAAAAGCATACCTAAAGAAAACACTAACTGTGTCTATATCTCAACCGCCCGGTTATCGGACATACTCCACGCAAATTACCCGACACACCGCCGGCAACTTTACGCTTCAACGCATATCTATGCAATCAACTGAACATTACTGGAATTCAGCTTT